>CAZHXC010000267.1:0-3500 GCA_964536145.1 uncultured Spirochaetales bacterium
GTGCCAAACATTGAGAGGGGCTTACCGTCATCATCGTAGGTCATGATCCGGCCGCTGTCCAAGGCCCGAATCCAGTGGCCGCCCTTGTGCTTCATGCGCAATTCGCATTGGTATTCCGGTGTTTCACCCGCTATGCAGGAAGCAAGCCGCTCCCGCGCTCGGGCTAAGTCATCAGGATGCGTGAGTTGCTCCCAGGTTTCAATGGTACATGGCGCCAGTTCTTCCAGTGTATAGCCGGCCATCGTCGCCCAGGTATCATTGAAAACGGTTTCGCCCGTCTGGACATTCCATTCCCACGTTCCCAGCCTGGAGGCGGTGATAACAAACTCGAGCCGCTCATGTTCCCGCCTCCGTAGTCTCTCCATCTCTATCTTGTGAAGTGCAAATGCCAGGTCGCCGGCGACTTCAGTAAACAGCTCTTGTTCTTCTTCGTTGCCGGCGTAAGCCCGGGGTACTGACACCGCAAGAATACCGTATATCTTCCCTTCAAAAGAAAGCCGGCGGCAAAAGCCGGCTCTTCCCGAGTATTCCGGCGAGAGTACACACTCAGGGCATTGCATCGATGGGTCTTCCACAACATGCAAGCCCGCGTTTTCCAGTGAGATTTTCATGCAGTCCGGATACTCTCCGCGTCCGATACGTTCCCGGAGTTTTTCGAAGCCATTGTCGAATCCGGAGGCAGTGGATGCCATTACATTGTCGCTCTTGCTGTCCAGGAGCACGCACCAGGCGCCAAAGTACCCCATCGTTTCGGTCAAGTTATTACAAGCGTTCTCAATCAAGAGAAAAGGATCATCTTCTGACACGATCAACTGATTGACATTACGAATTCCGAGCAAAACACGATTAACGTGCTCAATTCGCTCATTGGCCAGTTGGAGCTCGGATATGTCGGTGATAACCACCATTAACATTTGGTTGCTCCCGGCCTCGTCAGCTTCCTCCAACCGTTGCCCGGATTCCAGGCTTGCTTCAATCTGCGCATAGAACGGTGTTGAATCTTTGCGCATCATCCGGACGATGATCTGCTTACCCTCAGGGTTGCGAAAAAATGGCTGAAAACGGGCCAGGAAATCCGGGACATCCTCCGGTATCATCACTTCCGTAATCGATTTGCCCCGCAAATCTTCCTCATTTCGGTTCAGCAATGCGAGCATGGTTGCATTTGTTTGGCGGATGATCCCCGAAGCGTCCAATACCACATACCCGACCGGAGCGTGCTCGTACAGCACAGCAAAATGTTCCCTCTGATGCTCCAACTCATTCTGATGGGCAGCAAGATCACGGGCGAGCTGAATAACGCTTTGCAGATCCGATGGGTGGACGTCTTCCGGAGATCTGGCAAGCAACGCTTCCGCGCGCTCACGCAGAGTATCAGCATGTGTCCGTTTGTTCACGCTCATGTGGAGATCTCCTATACCGAACCGTGAAGCAGGCGGACCGAACTGCTGCCGCTCTCTTCCGCCCAAACTTTTTGAACGTGCCCGCTACGTCAGGCAGAATGGGCTACGCGTACTAATATTGTCAAGCATGCCGGTTCAGCCGGGCTTCCTCCTGTAGAACACTGTGGATACAATGCGTTATCTCGCTGATGATGAGTGGTTTCATCAGGAGGACGCGGAATCCCATTTGTTTCACATTCTCTTCGGTGAGATATTCGCTGTATCGGGTGCAAATGATCACCGGTATGTCTTTCCGGGTTTCAAGAAGCCTTCGGCCAAGCTCCGTCCCCGTCATCTCGGGCATCGAGTAATCGCTTATGACCACATCGAAGGTGTCCGGTTCACTTTGAAAAAGACGGAGGGCTTGTACAGGAGCAGAAGTAGCAACGACTGAATAACCCAGTCTGGAAAGCGAGTTTTCTACAAGATCCACTATAGGCAATTCGTCATCTACGAACAGTATCTTTTGACCGTTGCCATGGAGCGGCGTCCTTCGGGGTTCAGCGGTTACCGCCGTTTCATCCACCCGCCGAAAATAGCAACTGAATGTGGTTCCGACTCCCACCTCACTCTCAACGGTAATCTCTCCGCCGTGGGCTCTTATAATGCCGTGAACCACCGAAAGGCCAAGACCGGTCCCTCGCCACGCGGGTTTTGTTGTGAAATACGGCTCAAAAATCTTTGATAGATCTCCCGGCCGGATACCGTGCCCGGTGTCTGAGATCTCGAGCACAACGTGGCGTCCCGGTGTAATACCCGGATGGGTCACCACCAGAGAACTATCGGGCTCCAGTTCAACGTCCTTGAGGTTGATGGTTATTGTGCCGCCCGCTTCGCCCAATGCGTGTACCGCATTTGTGCACAAATTCATGATCACCTGGTGTATCTGGGTTGCGTCCGCCAGTATCGAACCGGTACGAATGTCCCAGTTTCCCTTTATATTTACGTTGGCAGGGACAGACGCGCTGAGAAGTTTGACCGCCTCCTTTACAATAGGCGTGACCCGCATGGGTATGAGTTCACCTTCGGTCTGACGGCTGAACTTGAGAATCTGCCCGATTAGGTCGGTGGCACGCTTGGCGCCCTTAGTGATTTCCCGCAAATGATCAACGAGCTCGGTGTCGGCCTGACGGGACATTGATGCGAGCTCAGCATGGCCAAGCACAGCGGTCAGAATATTGTTGAAATCATGCGCAATCCCGCCTGCGAGTGTCCCGAGCGACTCCATCTTCTGGGCGGTGCGTATCTGGTCGAGTTGTTTGGCCCGCTCGGCTTCCAGCTGTTTTCTTCCGGTAATGTCTTCGGCTATTGCAAGCGTTCTCCGCGGTTCATCCTGCCCTACTGTGATTGGCGCTGCTGAAAGGCTGATTGTGACAGGTGTACCGTCTTTTCGTACCCTCTCGAGCTCTAAACCCGTGAAAGAATCGCCGGAGAGAACGCGACGCCGCAGGCGCGCAAACTCCTCGAGGCTACTTTCAGGAACGGTCGGCAACCGACGTCCAACGGCCTCTTCGGCAGGCCAGCCGAAGGTACGCTCACAGGCGGGATTCCAACTTCTCACGAACCCGTCGGAATCGAGTGTGAAGATAGGAAGCGGTGCTGTCTCGATCACAGTCTCGAGTAGTTCCGTTCTGTGAGCGAGCTCATCCTCGCTATGAGATAGTAGTTCCGTACTAAGAAGCGACGACAGTCCATAGGAGATATCGCCGCTTAGCTCTTTCAGAATTGCAGCCTCCTCCGGAGCAAATCCGGAGCGCGTTGAGCTGCAAACACCAAAGACGCCTACAGCGGAACTCGAGTCTCTTCTGTCAATCAGCGGCATAACAGCGCAATCATGCTCACCCTCGCTTAGCCCGCCTGTCTCTGCAAACCTCGAAGGCGTCATACAGTCGAACCTGCTCAAGAGCGTTTCCGTCACCGAACGGGAGGCTTCGCATACCGGTCCCTGTTGTTCACTGCGCGAGAGGTCCCGGTTGCGGCCTTTCCCCTCGCCCGTCCAGAGTATTGTTCGAGCCTCCCCTTTCTGATCAAGCAGTTCAACCCAAACGAATGGATACT
>CAZHXC010000267.1:3510-5534 GCA_964536145.1 uncultured Spirochaetales bacterium
ACAAGAACACCGCATACCTCGTCTATCAGCTCTTCCTTTGTGCTACTTTTCACGAGCGCCTGGTTGCAGTTTGAAAGCATTCGCAACAAGCGGTTTGACTCGTTGAGATCCGCCGTCGCCTGGGTAACAACTCTTCTCAGCCGCCGGTTGAATAGTACCACAACTATCCAAGCGACTATGGCCAAAATGGCGGTGCCCGAGAGGCCGATAAACAGTGGTATATGCCAACCGGGAAGCCGTGCATCGCCAAGGGTAACTCCAAACCATTTGACTTCAAGTCTTCTGAGACTACCGTTATCCTCCAGCTCTTCCAACGCACGGTTGACAGCGTTGATCAGGTGGGCATTCTCCGGCGCCGCCGCCATCGCAAACGGCAGAGACTCTATCGGGTCTCCTATGGCCTTCACACCTTCCAAATTACGGGTTTGGACAAGGTATCGAATAGGAAGTTCTCCACCTATCAACGCACGCACACGTTCTGCAAGGAGTAGCTCAAGCCCCTCTTCGAGTCCTGAGACCGGTATGAAACGCAGATCGTCTCTCCCGGAGAGATACGTATCGTACGGCGAACCTTTCACCGCGGCGACGATAGACCCGGATAGATCGTCAAGATCGTGGATATCCACCGTTTCCTCACGCACAAAAATCATCGAGCTTGACGCGAGGATCTCCCGGCTCAAGGTAAAACCTTGCTCCCTGCGCGCGGGGGTCACAATGAAACCCATAACCAGATCCGCGGCTCCTTCAAGCACGTCCCGCTGCCCCTGGCTCCAGTCTTCATACAACTCAATGCTCGGTTGCCAGCCGAGCTCGGCACAGATGAGATCAACGAGGTCAACGGAATACCCGGCAGGATCCCCATTCTCATCGAGAAAATGGAAAGGACGCCATCCGGAATGCCCGGCAAACGAGACGGTCTCCGTGTTGTCTCCGGTCTGAGCAAAGACCGGCGTCACTGAGAAAAAAATCAGGATGATACACAGGATGATTGCGAAGGAAACCGGCGAAAACACGCGATACCGATGTAGGCTATGCATTTCTTACCTCAGAGATTTATATAGCAAATTTGTTATGGTTTGTGAACCGGTTCGGAGATCAGCACGGCGACGGCGCCCTGACCGTGTTTTTCGCTGTTATAATGCTCGAGTTATAAGCCCAGATTCACCTCTCCTTCCCCGCAGGCGATACGAATGGGCATGGGTGCGGTCAAGTTCAGGTGGACACTTTCAGGTGGACATGTTTATAAGAAGCTATTGACTTGTCCGTCAAGGAGGGATGATCATGATTTTTTCTTCGGTGTTTTGCCTCGTTATTGGGGTTGGCATGATGGCGGTAACGACCTCAGGACCGCCTTGATGGACGAGACGGCGAGATCCTCCGGGTAGCGCCTCGTCAGTTGTAACACCGCAACGGCCCGGACCGTGACATCATGAGGCACCTGTTGCAGAAGGAGCATTTTGCCGGAGATTTCCTTCCCTCGCCCATCTCCTTCGGAAAGTTCGGCTCCTTGATGAGAGGCCTGCACATCGAGATAAAATCGGCATGACCATCCTGGAGTATCCTTTCCATGGTCTGCGGGTACTTCATCCCGCCCACCAGCATGAGAGGAGTGCCGTCGACGGCAGCCTGTATTTTTTTAGCATACGAAAGCCAGTAAGCTTCCTCCAACCGCACCTGCTCCACTCTCGAATAAAATGCCTCCTCCATCTGTGCTTTCGTGTCCGGATCCTTACCTGCGGTCAGCATGTCAATGGGAATATCTCCGCGGCACATAAAGAAGGGATTTTCACTGATGACACCGCCGCTTATCTCGATGGAATCGACACCGATCCCGGCAAAGTGTTTTGCAGCATCAACGGAGATATCCGCGGTGATTCCGTCGGGAAGATACTCTTCGACGTTGAGTTTCATCAGCACCGGATAATCGGCGCCTACCGCCTCCCGCACCTTTTCATAGGTCTCCGATGCAAACCTGAGGTTTCTCTCCGGGCTACCGCCCCACTCGTCGCTTCTCCGGTTGGTGT
>CAZHXC010000268.1:0-3786 GCA_964536145.1 uncultured Spirochaetales bacterium
CATCGGCAGGACGATTGTTTTTGCCGGTCTCGATCTTACAAACCGTGACATCCAAAGCCATGCGAGACCTCACGCATTTGATCCTCTCATCGAATTGCCTTCCAACCGGCTGATTCCCGCCCAAACAACCAGATATCTCAGGAGCCTTGGAAATCTTGCCAACGCCAAAGCAACGAGCCGTTTCAATCAATTTGAGACGTACGCCGGCTGGTTTGATTCCGTTGTTCCCGGTATAAACGCCGCGATGTTCCGTCTCAACGAAAGCCCGGTGCATATAGACGGCATGGCGCCTCTCGAGAATGAGGGTTTTACCCGAATGTGCCGCAAGCATCCCCGGGTACATTTGACGGAGAATACGGGCTTTGCGCCGGCCCCGCCGTTGGATGAGAAAAAAACAATAATAAAAACGACGCTTTCCGAAGCAAAAGACGCTCTTCTCCAGGCCGACATCAGCAATCCTTCAAAGTTTTGCAGAAACTCAGCCTTGAGCATGGTGTACTTTGCCTCGGCTCCTTTGCTCCTGAAAGCTCTCAACTCCTCGGATACCGATGCATTTGCAGAGGCGATAACTGCAACTTCTGTTTTTATCGACAAACTTGCGAGATACGTAGATACATGGACCGCGTAACCGATCTTTTTGCGCAAAACCTGTCATCTCTCACTCGCTATCACCGGAATCTGGCTGAAAAACTGCTGGGTACCTCATCCGATCCTGATTTCTGCGTGACATCTTCCAACACGGGTTCACCTGTTCCCGTGTTTCGCGGAAACACATCACCGCTGTATCTCAACTCAAAATATGATCCGGCGCGGGAAGCAAAACGATTTGTCGAATCAAGCCGCTCTGCTCGTTCGTATCTGCTTCTTGGAATAGATGCCGGCTTCACGCTCAGAGAACTACTCCGCCGGGAAGAGACAGAGCTTATTGTCATCGTTGATTACGACCTGCGCTATCTGCGATTTCTTTTTGAGCACTTTGACTTTGTATCGCCGCTGCTCGACCCGCGTGTAGCTCTCCTCATCAATCCCGTGAAGCCGCTCGAAACGCTGTTGAATACCTATATCCCGCTCTTTCATGGAGACCTTGCCGTATTATCAGTGCGTGCAAGAGAGCGGATGAATGAAGGTTTCTTTTCAAAGATTCGCGCGCTGATTCCCAAATTGCAGGAATACAGCGCAATTGATATCTCGACACAGAAGAAGTTCGCGCTTAGATGGATGCGGAACACAACGAAAAACTACATCGCCGCCGCCAAGGCGGCCACGGAATCATACATGCGTTTGCCGTTTGCTTTGCCGGACGGCTCTGAAGAGCGGCACGGCCCGAAGGTCCACGTAACAGCGGCCGGCCCTTCGCTTGAAGTTGCTCTTTCCACTTTGCAAGAACGCGCAGCAGGAGAATACATTGTGGCTACCGATACCTCGGTACCCTTTCTTGTCTCCTCAGGGATCACACCGGACTTCATTGTTTCAGTCGACTGCCAAAACCATTCGTACCATCATTTCTTTTCCGTCATGCCCGGTTCTGTTCTTGTTCTCGATCTCGCCTCACCTCCCGGGTTGTTCAGATTGGGGAATCCCGTTGTGCCTGTTGCCGGAGGACACCCCTTTTCGACCTACCTCAGCCGTTACATCTATCCCTTTATTTCAATCGACACTTCCGGCGGGAATGTAACGCACGCGGCCGTTTCATTCGCCGAAAGATTCCGGTCACGGGAAATAGAAATACACGGCGCCGATTTCTCTTACCCTGAAGGCAAGTTGTACGCCAAAGGTACGTATCTGTACAAATATTTTGCCACCTTCGAAGATAGAGTGAGAAACCTGGAGACCATGACAGCCAGGATGTTGTTTGAAAAGAGCGGGCTGACACGAGAGCGGATGAACAATGGGGGAATATGCTATTTCTCTCCTCTTCTCGAATCGTATAGAGAAAGATTATCTGATGCGGCTTCCACGCTTTCGACGGATTTGCTTAGCGACGGCGGTGTTCTTGCCAGGGGAAGCGAAAGGCCCCAGGAGCATGCCGCGGGTATGCCCGATACTCCGGCATTACCGGACTGGAAGGCTATTCGAAGGAACCTTCTCGATGATCTTGCAGGGATTACAATAGGCTCCGGTTCTTTCCAGAGCATATTAAGCCGTCTCGATAACCGTAAACTGGATTTACTCTATGCAGTGATGCCTCTCGCAGCGCGCCATCTCCTGCCGGATAGCAGAAGGAAGGGTTCCGAATTGCTGAAGCTTGCGGTTTCAGACGCCCGCAAGATAATCAACCATGCGGGTGTTCAGGACGCGTAAGTGACCGCCCCGTAACCGACAAAGGACTCTCCTCCAAAGAGCTCGCTGCTCAATCTGCGGCCTACGAGTTTGCCGGATGTTACGCCTGATGCTTTGGCAAATCCCGCCGCCATCGCGGCCGCTCCCGCCGAACAAGCGGAACGGTTACTCCTCGCATGCTCCAATGCCGCTTCCATTTCCATTTGCAGCAATAAATCCAGAAATACCTTGTCATTCTTGTCCCTAACCCAATCCTCCGCCGGCTTTCCTGACCCTGCGGGAGCAAAACCATAAGCCGGGCCGTAGTGGGTCAGATCGGTGGATCCGATAACCACCACACTCCTATCGAGATCAGCCGAGATGGTCTTCAGGTGTTCCCCGGCGCTTATCGACTCTTCGGTCGGCGGCACACGCATGTAGACCACCCTGGCGTCAGGAAAGAGATACTTGACGATAGGAAGCTGGATTTCAACGGTGTTGTCAGCTTTGGCGTCATCCTCCACATCGAAATTCCTCATCAGCGCTTCGGCAATCTCGCGATCCAACTCCAGATAACCGAGCGGAGTTTCAAATAGATCCGCCGTTGATACGAGCATGCCGGGTACCGCAGGCAGGTGCCCGCCCACGACAACGACCGTTTCGACAAGTTTTTTCAGGGTGGCAATTGCCTTGAAGGCCAAGTCCCCGGAAAATTCCCATCCGGCGTGTGGTACCACGCAGGACAGGGCATTCGTACATATCGGGTTATACGACTCTGACCAGGATTTCAGTTTTTCTTCCGCTTGATTGGCATTGGCCGGATACCAGCCGGCCGGTAGAGAACGTTTTCTTATAGAGCTCAAAGCTGCCTCCTTTTTTGCTGTACAAATGATGTGGGTTCACCATATAATCACGATTATGAATAAAAGGTTAACCACGGCGTTTGTCGTGTTTAGTTTGATCGTTTTTGCATTCCTCATTGTATGGTTTGTTTTTCGCACTATCAATACGCGTTCGGACAGTATCGCCTCCGCCCGGGACGAGTTGGAGAAGATATCAAAAAGGGTCGCCTCTACCTATCTCTCAGCCGGTTCCTTCACCTCCACCTATTTTAGACAGACTGTGTTCGAGAGCGCGCGTGGGAGGGATGAGCTGCGTGCGCTCGTTATTTCGACCGAGCCGAATGGCGCGGAGTTTGCGTACGCCGTTTCCGAGAGTTACTTTGCTTCAGATTCAGCTTTTGACAACGAGCAAGCTCGAGTGGAGTTTGCCCCTCACGCGATTACGGAAGTAGAGCTCTCCACTTCCGCCATCCTACCTTCAGGTGAAGATATCCGTCTTGATGCGGTATTCAGGGTTTTCGGAAGGAGTGAGGTGTTCCCGATTGTGAGGGAGCTCCTTATTGGGCTTCTTTCCTTTCTTCTTGTGCTGGCAATTATTATCATCGCGCAGCCGTACGTCTCGAAAAGAATAGAAAATGCCGGCGGATCCACCGCTAACCGTCAAAGTGACGAATCGACTACCGCC
>CAZHXC010000268.1:3796-4004 GCA_964536145.1 uncultured Spirochaetales bacterium
ATTGACCCGCCCACGGATTCCCTTGCCCCTGCAGAACCGTCAGAAACTCAAAGTGTCATTTCTGCGTCTGAACCTGAGCCTGTATACGCCGGGGAGAATGAATCCTCTCAGGCGGCCGTTTCGGCCAATGACGCTGAAGCCGGCGGTCTCTACTCGCCGGACACCGGACTGGTTTGGGAGGAGTATCTCGAAGAGAGACTCAGCGCCG
>CAZHXC010000268.1:4014-4277 GCA_964536145.1 uncultured Spirochaetales bacterium
GACCAGGACCTGGTGCTTCTCCTCGGATGCTCGGATGGTTTAAAACGCTCAGATCCGTTTTATGCCGAATTGGCACGCATGGCACAGGAGTTCTTTAATTTTCAGGATCTCTGCTTTGAATACGGCGACGGTGGTATCGGTATCATTATACCAAATGTAGATATCGACGATGGGATTGAAAGAGTAGAAAGCTTTAAGCACCGCATAGACCGCCGTTTAGCGAGCCAGGACCCGGCAGAGCGCTTTTTTTCCGGATTGAGTGC
>CAZHXC010000268.1:4287-5530 GCA_964536145.1 uncultured Spirochaetales bacterium
CGGCCGGCTGATAAGTGGAAAGCGAATCATCAGAGAGGCAAAGAGTGCCCTACGTCGTGCGCAGCTGGAATCTACAAGCATCATCGCGTTCAGGGTGGATCCTGAGAAGTACAGAGAATATATCGCCACCCGGAAATCTTCGATCCAGCGGTAATGGCTGCAGCTCAATCTTCGTACTGAAGAGGAAAGGTCTTCCTGTCCCGGGTAAGGTAGGATTCAGGAAACACCGTACGCGCCTGTTCAAGGAGCGTTTTCAGTTCCCTCTCAGTGTACCTTGGGCTGTAATGGATGAGACCGAGTTTTTTCACTCCTCCGGCATCACGCGCAATAGTTGCCGCCTGGCGCGCGGTAAGATGTTTCTTTTCAGCCGCACTTTCTTCCAATTCATCGGTAAACATGCCTTCGCAAATCAGAAGATCAGAACCGCTCACCTCAGGCGCAATTGACGTCAAATAGGAGGTGTCGGTTACATAACTGAACTTCCTGCCCGACCGCGGTGGTCCAAGAACATCGGAAGATTCAATAGTACTCCCGTCCTGCGAGCCTACCGACTCGCCACGCTGCAGCTTTGCCCAGAGAGGACCCTCAGGTACACCCAGGCTTCGTGCCTTTTCCGGATGAAATATGCCCGGGCGTTTATCCTCTTCAAAGCAATACCCTACACACGGTTTGGAATGATTGAGTCCGAAAGCCCGAACCACAAAGTCCTCACCGCGATAGACCTCGCCCGGTTTTTCAATCTCCTGTACGATGATCCGGTAATTGATGTACATGTCGAGAACGCTTCGACTTGCTTCAACATAATCTCTTATCTTTGGCGGACCAATAATGTAGAGAGGATCTTCCCGGTCCACCTGTGATGAAAGCATCAGAATACCCGGCAGACCGGTCACATGGTCCGCATGCGTGTGAGAGATGAAGATTACCGAAATCTTCTTCCATCTGAGATTGAGTCTACGGAGGGATACCTGGGTACCCTCTCCGCAATCGAAGAGAAAAAGGCTACCTTCCCGACGTAAAAGAACGGAGGTAAGGTGCCGCCCGGGTAGCGGCATCATACCTCCGCAACCGAGTACGAAAGCTTCAAGATTCATCGGCAGAGTTCCGGAATGATTATCCAGCGATTCCGGCAGGTTCCTCTTTCTTTACAGGCTTTTTTATCTGAAAGGCAAGCTTGCCTTTCCGCACAGACACAGAGACCGCGCTTCCCGGTACGCATTTGCCTTCGAGAATTTTCATGGAA
>CAZHXC010000269.1:0-4257 GCA_964536145.1 uncultured Spirochaetales bacterium
CCAATCGCCGCGAGGCATGTCATACCGCCAATCCCGAGTTTGCTGAGTCTACGCGCCACGTTATCGGCAAGCATACCCGTATTCGCCGCCCCGGAACAAGCATAGAGAAGCCGTGTAGTTCCGTTACCACCACATCCGCAGTCAGCCATGGTTACGCCTCCTTCAGCAGCGCGATGATCTCATCGACACTCAAGATCTTTCCCGCTTTTTTCACGGTTCCGTCAACGGCGAGAGCCGGGGTCACCATTACTCCCATGTCCGCGATGTCGTTGGTATCGGTAATTTTCACCACCTCAGCGTCGAGTCCGGCCTTTTCTATCGCAGCTTTCGCGTTAGCCTCAAGCGCCTTGCACTTAGGGCAACCTGTACCGAGTATTTGAATGGTCATATACAATTCCTCCTGAATTTAGTTTCTTTTATTTGGCAATATAGCCAAGGATATACAAAGAGTCAATCACTTGTGCCGACCTTGGGTGCGGATACGCCCCTCACCCCAACGCCTCCGCAAGAATCAGGTATACACCGGCGGCTGCTATGATAAAGCCGAACACCTTCTTGACGATATGTATCGCCGCCGTCTTATCGTTCCAGCGGAGAAAAGAGCGCACGGTTTCGGTAAGTACGCCCGCCGCTACGATCACGGCGCAATGCCCAACAGCAAACGCGGAGAATAGCGCAAAGGCAAATAGGGTACCGGTACGTGCAGATTGGAACGCCACCGCGATCATCGGCGCCATGAATGCGAAGGTGCATGGGCCGAGGGCGAGACCGAAGACCAGACCGAAAAGAAATGACGCAAAGAGCCCGTGTTTGGTCACCGACGGGTTTATGGAGTAGTTGAACAAGTCAAACGGTAAAATATCCGTAAGGTACACACCAAAGAATATGAGGAAGGCGCCGACGATGTAGGTTGTCACCGCGCCGGTATTTCCCATGATCTTGCCAAGCAGCGAGGTTACCGCTCCTATCAGTATGAGCGTGACAAGAATACCAAGCGCAAAAAGAAAGGCCATCACTCCGGCTTTTCGTTTTGTGCCGTCGCTCTGCGTCACGATATGTCCAATGATGAGCGGAATCCCGGCGAGGTGACACGGGCTCAAGACGACACTCAAGATCCCCCATACAAGGGCGGCCGTAATAGCAAGGATAGCCGATGCTTCAAGCATGGTTGTTAATTCTGTAAATAGGCCAAGCACTACTGCCCCACTCCTTTGCCTTTCAGGACTTCTACAACCTGCTCGTAGGGGAAGAAGCCTTCATGACGGTAAAACTCATTTCCGTTCTTATCCAGGAAAACCTGCGTCGGTATGACGCGGATGCCGTATTCTTCAGCGTAGCGCGATTGTTCTTTAGTCCAGACGTCGTAGAAAAGCACCTCCAGGTCGTTCGGGAAGTTCTTTTCCAACTCCTCCATAACCGGCTGCATCATCTGGCATGGGACGCAGTTCACCGAGCCTAGTTCGATGAAAGTGACCAGATGCGATGCCGATGTATCCGAAGAATCCGAATCCGTCGATGTCTCATTATTGCCGCATCCGGCCAATTGCAAGATCAAAATTGATGTTACAATAACAGCTCTGAAAAGCATGCGTAACGCCATGTGTTCGCCTCCAAAGATCCGATGGTACCGCTTTACTCCGCAACCGCACTGCGCCGGAGTTTCCATACAGGCAAGCGTCCCGGTGTCGGTATCCGAAAAATCACAGTTTCTCTTCGATTAGGTGTGTTTTGCATAATAGCCAAGTATGCGGAGGAAGTCAATCAGACTGCGCCGGAAAACGCCGAGAATGGGACTCGTGGATATCAGGAACTCTTCAATCACTATGCAACCGCAAGGCGCTCGTACTCCTCCGCTTTTACGATTCGTGATATCACAAGGCTGATGAGAAGTATCGCCGGGATATTCGCCGCGAGCCTGGTTATCGCAAATCCCGCACCGAGCGCCGAATACTCAAACAGGAACATTGGGACTTTGGTTGTAGACCAGGCGCCGATGAACACCATGAGGTTAAACAGGCTGCACCCTTTGCGTGCGAGTACGATAGCTACCGGGAAGGCGGCGTACAACGGTCCTGCGGCGACCGAACCCATGATAAAAGCAATAGCAGTACCGCGAATCCCTGAGCCCACGCCCATATAGCGGATCAAACGTTCGCGCGGAACCCAGACATCGAGGAGCCCCAAGAGGACGAACACCGGCGGTATGACGAGCAACATCTCCTTCAAGCTAAATCCTATCGTCCGGACCGCCTCATTAGCCTTGTCCGGCGAAAGAATCCCAACTACCGCAAGGGCTGCGCCCAGGTAACGTCGTACAGGATGCTGCTTCATGAAAGCGCCCCGAGTACCAAGGCGAGGACCGCAGCGACGCACAGCGAAAAGCAGAAAGCAAGCAGGTTCCGAGTCACCGCTATCTTGAGCCCAAATATTCGCTTCTCAACAGGGAACGTCACGACCCCTACCATCATCAAGGCCGAAACAAACGCGCCGATTTGTATGAGACCCGCCCCCTCCTGCAGCAGCAGCGCGGCCATAGGGAACGCGACAAAGCCGGGAATGAGCGTGATTGATCCGATGAGCGACGCGCCGAGAACACCGAGCAAACCTGACTCGCGTCCGAGAATCCTGGATATGACTTGCGGGCTCAAGTACGCGAGAGCAAGACCGGTTACGATGAGGACCATCAAGAACTCAGGCAGAATCCCCAAGAACGCCTTCCAGGCTTTCTTCAGCGCCAGCCAAGTTCGATGCCGGTCGGCAATTAGCGAAGCCAGCAGCCCCACAGCTGCGAGGGCGTAGAACACGATAGTAAAAGCCATTGCTTGCTCCGTAAGTTTTTGGTTATATTGCCAAATATACCGCAGGGTGCAAATCGGTGCAATACCCGGTGACCGGGATACATGCACCGCGCCGTCAAAGGTTTACTGGGACGTTGCTATCTGAACAGGTGAAAACAGCCCCGATTCAGCGGGAATATTGGTGAGGGGCCGCCTTCATTGCAGCTCAATCAGAGAGTGTATTCTCGGTACGACCGAATGATATAATTTCACTCTCCGCCAAAAATCCCTTGAAAAATAGCCGTTTGCCGCACACAGGACAATAGGCCAACCTCGTCACAGGCATACAGTGGCAGGACTGGAATACCTCCTCAGTCTTCTTCCAGTCCTCAATCGGAGATTTTTTGCCGCACGAAGGGCACGTAATCATACCTTCTCCATAATCAATAATCTTGCGGGCGACTCTATCCGCTCTTGCCGGGGGCCAACGCATCGGTGCGCGCCTCTAGATTGAGGCGGAGAATACTCTCAACCCCCTCAAGCATCTGCGCAAGACAGTCGCAGGCGAGTGAGTAATAGACGGTTGTTCCTTCCTTTCGGTCTTTCACCACGCCGGCGTTCTTGAGTACCGAAAGGTGCCGTGACACGGTGGACATATCCACGCCGATCATCTCGCTTAACTCGCAAACGCAGTAATCCGCCTCTTTAAGCCTTTCGGCGATGAAGACGCGGGAGGGATGTCCCAACGCTTTGAAAACTTCCGAGACCGCCCGGCTTCTGTTCTGTTCTTCCTTTGTCATGCTCATTTTGCATAATAGCCAAATTCACAGTGAAAATCAAGCGCCAAGCAATTCAAAACGTAGCGTACCGCGCACTTTTTGAATTGCTGGATCTTGACATGGGAGCAATTCTCATTTTGTCTGTCGGATAATAGAAAAAATGAGAATTGCCTTGCTTACGACGTCAAAAATCGGCCATTTTTGTAGCAAATCGCAGATTTGTGGGAAAATGGATGATGGGCGCCTCTATAAACTGCTGCTTTGGCATCCCGCCCTGACCACTCCGAGTGGTCAGGGGGTTTTTCGATGTGCCCTGATGCTAAAAAGACATCCGTGTTCAAATTGAGAACTGCTGTTGACATAGTTCTCTACCGTATGATATTTCCATAAGTATATTAGCACTCACTTATAAGGTTAAGGACGTGCTGGAGGGATGCCGAAATCCTGGCTCAGCCGCACTGAGCATGAACGATCAACAGACAGACTAACGACCAAGGAGGACGACAAGTGAACAATAAAGGCGCCAATAAAGCCGAAAAGATCAAAGCTATGGGTGAAGCCCCTGTCTGGAAATTGCTGTTTCGCTTTTCCGGACCAACGATACTTTCCATGGTGGTTGCAGCCAGTTACAACATCGTGGATGCGATTTTCGTGGGGCGCCTTGGTCCTGAGGCGCTTGGAGCTTTGGCGGTCACCTTTCC
>CAZHXC010000269.1:4267-5507 GCA_964536145.1 uncultured Spirochaetales bacterium
TCCCATCATGCTCATCATTATGGCGCTTGGCACCGGGACTGGCGTGGGGGCAGGTTCTTTTGTTTCCCGCCGATTGGGAGCGGGAGATAGCGACGGGGCAAACCGGGCGGCCGGTGTTGCCATCACTCTCTCGGTCCTGATAGGCGGTCTCGTAACCGCTACTTGCTTACCCAACATGCAGGGCTTGCTTCGGCTGTTCGGCGCCGAAGGCGCCGTGCTGTCCCTAGCTACCGACTATATGTCTATTCTCGTTATCTTTGCCGGGGTGCTCTCAGTCTTGCTCGCAATGGGATATCTGGTAAGGGCAGAAGGTCACCCGGCGCTGTCCGCCGCGGCTATGATTGCATCCGCAGTCACGAACATCATATTCGACCCGATTCTCATATACGGTCTGGGACCTGTACCTGCCATGGGGGTTGCAGGCGCTGCTGTGGCCACCGTGATCGCCCGCGGTGTCGGATTGGCAATCCTGCTTGTCCACTTCATCTCAGGCAGAACTTCATACCGTTTCCACCTCAGGTCTTTCCTGCCTAATCCAAAGATGGTCGCCGAGACGTACCGGGTCGGGTTCAGCGCCATCGTGCGGATGAGCGCCCAGTCGATTATGATCGCAGTGGCCAATACGGTAGCCGCTTCTTTTGGAGTTGTCGCTCTCGCCGTGCTTGGCGTTGTCTTCAGACTCGCACGCTTCGCTTTCCAGGTAACCATGGGGCTCGGTCAGGGGATACTGCCTCTGGTGGGGTATAACTTTGGCGCCGGCAAGAAGGACAGGGTTGGGGAAATCATCGCCAAGGCGGGGATTTCCGTTCTGACCTGGGGATTTCTCTGTTGGCTTGTCTTCATGCTCTTTCCTGGCAAGGTGCTGTTGGCTTTTAATGCAGACCCCAAGTTTCTGGCGGCAGGAGTTTCAGCCCTCCGCATTTTTGTCTTGTTCTTCTTTGGCGTGCAATTACAGATAATCTCGAGTTTTTTCTTTCAGGGTATCGGCAAGGGATTTGCCTCACTCGTTATCGTATCCGCCCGCCAAATCATCTTTATGATTCCAGGTCTCCTGATTCTTCCCCGGCTGTTTGGTCTCACAGGTGTGTGGGCGGCGTTTCCCGTTGCAGACGGGTTGTCCCTTATACTTGCTCTAATTTGGACAACCGTCGAGTTCCGTAGACAGGGGATACGCTTTCATCTCCGGTATAATCGGCATTCCACGCATCATGCTGAGACGGCGGAAAGCCCGGAACGCGAC
>CAZHXC010000270.1:0-5410 GCA_964536145.1 uncultured Spirochaetales bacterium
TGCGTCCCACTCCGGAGTTCCTTCACACCGTACGGGATCTGACCGCCGAGCTTGGTATCGTCCTCATTTTTGACGAGGTGTTGTCGGGATTTCGCGTACGCGCGGGAGCAGCGCTCGGTGATGATGTGACCCCTGACATGACCGTCCTCGGCAAGGCAGTGGGCGGCGGTATGCCGATATCGGTGTTCATGGGGAGACGCGATATCATGGAGACCTGTACGCCCGTGGGGCCGGCGTTACACAGCGGAACCTACAACGCGCCACCGGTTCTCGTTGCCGCCATCGACGCATTTCTCGACCAGGTAAACGGACCCGGGTTCTACGATCATCTGAACGCATTGGGTGACCGGCTCTATGGCGGCATGAGGGAGATATTCGAACGGAGAGGAATCACAGCGTGGGTGCAGGGCGTAGGATCGAGGTTCGGGCTGCTCTTCGGGGTCGACGAGGAGCCGCGAAACTACCGCGATGTTTCCCGTCAGGATCTCGATATGATGGCAAAGTTCAACCGGGCCTGCATCACCCGAGGGGTCCATCTTCATCATGTTTCGCCCCACCATGGGTACTCGGCCGCCCACACGATGGCGGACATCGATGAGACCCTCGAGGTGATGGATCAGGCGGCCGCAGAGATCGCCGGTTAGGGCGGTATCACTCCGCGGCGGAAATCAGTTCGCTCACCGGCTCGGATATCAGGCTTCGCGATTTGTTGGCGGGAAGTGAGGTCAGGATGACGCACACCCGGTCACGCGGAGGATCCGCCCACGCCAGCGTGCCGGTTGCGCCGCCGTGGCCAAAGGCTTTGTCGCTACAGCCCTCAACGAACGCTGAAGGTCCCAGCGCGAAGCCCAAGCCCCGCGAGGTGTCCAAACCCTCGTTGTGATTGCGGATCATCTCCCGCGCGGTGTCTGGATGAACAGCGCTTCCATCCGGATGCAGGAAGCTCTCCAGAAACCGGGCTACGTCGGCAGCGGTGCCGTGAGCACCGCCCCAGGGGGCACCAAGATTCCGCCAGTAGGAGCTGTTCCAGTCCCAGTTCTTTGCTTCCGCTGATCCTGATCCGGCCTCCGGTGCGGCGTCTTCGGTTTGACACTGCACCGTGTCTTCCTGCGGTATCTCCCCGAGCCCCAGGGCGGTATGTTTCATACCAAGAGGGCGAAAGATCCGTTCGGAGAGAAAATCCGGAAACGGAGTGCCGGTTATTCGTTGGGCAATCTCCGCAGCTAAGAGAATCCCCATGCTCTGATAGCTGTAGCGGGTACCCGGCTTGAAAAGAAGCGGCGTACGAAGGGTGCGCTCGACAAACTCGGAGAGCGGCGCATGCCGTTTACGGAGCTCCGCGTTCTCGGGCAGCTGATCGGGAAGTCCGGAGGTGTGGGTCAGGAGATGATGTATGGTAATTTCCTCCCGACGGTCTCCGGTGAACTCCGGGAAAAACTTCATGACCCGGTCGGACAGATCGAGCGCTCTCTCTTCAACGAGAGCCATGACACCGGCTGCCGACATTGTTTTGGTGATCGAGGCAAGGAGGAAAATCGTATCCGTCGAGGAGGCGGCCCCAAAGGAATGCTTTTTGACCATGTCACCTATACGGACGTAGAGCGTGGCCGCGTGGATCACTCCCGCGTCTACCTGTGATTGGATGAGACTTACCGCGGCAGTGACAGCTTCTTCGCTTTTCATTTTGTCATCTCCAGTCCGAGCATAGTAAGTCATCCCGGAAATGCCATCAAGCGCGAGGAAGTACGCGAGGAAGCGCGCACCCGGAAGCCGGAGCTCACCACATCAAATGTAGCGGGATGTCGGGCCGCCACATGAGTGGCCGGTGTCTTGCAAAGCGTTGCCACTCCTCGGGCAGCTGTAGCATAATGCACAACAGATAGCTTATGGATTTAATCAGAGAAGCATTGGCGCAGAGCCGCCAAACAGTGACCGAATATGAAGCGAAGCGGTATCTCTCCTCGCGGGGCATCCCCGTCTGCAGGGAGATGCTCGCCTCATCTGTTGACGAAGCGGTGGTTGCCGCAGAGCGGATCGGTTTTCCGGTCGTTCTCAAGGCGTCAGGTGAAAACTTCTTCCACAAGACAGATTCAGGCGGAGTTGCCCTCAACCTGACGAGCCCGGAAGAGGTGAGGAACGAAGGTAGCCGTCTCCTCGGGATACAAGGCGCCGATGCGCTCGTCGTTCAGGAGATGGTAACGGGTGACCGTGAGCTGGTGTGCGGCCTGATCCGTGACGGCCACTACGGACCGTGTGTGATGTTCGGGCTCGGCGGAATCATGACCGAGGTTTTCAACGATGTCCATTTCCGCGTTGCGCCTGTAACACTCGATGATGCCCGCGAGATGATCGGCCAACTGCAGCATAAGAAAATGCTCGGTTCCTTTCGCGGTCAATCCGCGGTGGATATCGACGCTCTGGCCCGCATATTGCTGGCCTTGAGTAACATCGGACTTGAATATGACCAAGTTGCTTCGGTAGATATCAATCCGGTGAAGGTTCGCCGTGACGGGAGCCCGGTGGCGGTGGACGCACTCATCGGGTTGGCCGCCGGGAAACCGACGGCGGGGGGAAGCGACACAGCCCGGGCGGGGGGAGCCCGAGGAAGCGGTTTAGCTGTGGGGGCGGGTCCGGCTGTGTCCAAGCGGCCCGGCCTGGACACCTTCTTCGCAGCAAAAGACGTAGCAATCATCGGCGCCTCGGCCACTGAGGGAAAGGCCGGCAACACGGTGGTGAAAAATATCCTCGCAAACGGATACGAAGGCAACATCTATCCGGTCAACCCGAAAGGCGGCGAAATCCTCGGCCTTCCGGTTACCTCTTCGGTAGCGGATTTGCCCGAAGGCATCGATCTCGCCATCGTCATGACCCCGGCAAAAACCACGGTCGGGATCGTGAAGGAGTGCGCCGATAAGGGAATCAAATACTTCATGCTTGCCGCAGGCGGGTTTTCCGAGGTAGACGAATCCGGGGAAAAGCTGCAGCAGCAACTCGCGGAAGTGATTGCCGGAACCGGTGTTCGCGCCATCGGTCCGAACACCGCCGGGCATACATCGACACCTCACCGCTTCACATCGGGATTCTTTCCCCTCGGAAAGATTCCCCGCGGCCCTATCTCCTATATCGCACAAACGGGGAACTTCGCGACGCACACCATGCGTTATATCGCCACGGCTGAAAATTACGGAGTTGCGCGGGTTATCGGATTGGGAAACAAGATCGATATCGATGAGACCGAAGCCCTCGAGTACATGGGCCGCGATCCGGAAACCGGAGCGATCTTCCTCTATCTGGAAAACATCAAGCGGCCGCACCGCTTTATCGAGGTGGGGCGCAAGGTGAGCCGTCAAAAGCCGGTGTTCATGCTCAAAGGCGGAAGCACCCGTGAAGGTTCCCAGGCGGCCATGACCCACACTGCCGCCATGGCATCTGATGAACGCGTTACCGACGGTGTAATCGACCAGGCCGGTATTACGCGCGTCTATGACTACTCCCACCTTGTCCTGGCTGCAAAAGCATTAGCCATGATGCCGCTGCCGGCCGGAAACCGTGTCAGCTTTCTTGCGCCATCGGGCGCGATGCTGGTTGTCCTTTCGGATATCTGTGCCGGGCGCTGGGGGCTCGAGGTACCGGAGCTCGAAGAAAGGACTCGTCTACGGCTGGAGGAGATCAGTCCGGATTACATCAAGATACGTAACCCCGTGGACATCTGGCCCTCCGCTCTCATGCACGGCATAGGGTATAGCTACCGCGAGGCTATCGACGCACTGATGAATGACCGCAACATAGACGCGGTGGTTCCTATTCTGATGCTCACCGATGATGTGGGTGTTCCGCCTCTCGATTTTCTCGTGGATATAGCAAAAAAATATCCGGCTAAGCCACTCTATGTCTCTTCGAGCGGAGAGAAGAAGCACATGGACGCGGCAAAGTCGTTTTTGGAGCCGAAGGGCGTGCCGACCTTTCCCTTGATCGAAGAGCCCTTTGAGGTGTTGTCGATTTTGAACCGGTGCAGGATACGGATGGCGCGACCCGGCTGAACGCGGCCCGAGTGATCCTGCGCCACACGCTCCCGTTCGACAGATCAGGCACAGCTGCGGTAACGATGAGCACATCCTTCGCGGCGGTTTCATACACTGATTGACCGGATGAGGCGCCGTCGTTATCTTTAATACGACAAAATTTATAAGGTTAATAAGGGGTCACGTATGGCCGAAGACACGATACAGAAAGAGACACTGCAGATAGAGGGCATGCATTGTGCGAGTTGCGTTGCAGCGGTGGAAAGGTCACTCAAAAAGGTGGAGGGTGTGAGAGACGCCAACGTCAATCTCGCCACCGAATCGGCGCAGGTGGAGTATGATCCCGGCGAGGCGTCAACCGAGGATTTTAGGACCGCAGTCGCGAACGCCGGCTACACGGTTTCCGACACCGGCGGCGGCGCGGGAGAAGGAGAAGGAGAAGGTGAGATAGAGTCTGAGCTCGAAAAGGATAGCCGGAAGATAGAAGCGGCCAAACGGAAGATGTGGATTGCCTGGGCCGCCACGATCCCGATCATTCTCTGGATGTTGCCGGAGATGATCTTCGGTTACCATTTCCTGGGCAAGATCGGGTTCGATATCGGTATGGCGCTCCTTTCGGCGGTGGTGCTCTTTGTTCCGGGCAGGGAAACCCTGAGGAGCGCTTTCAAGTCGGCTTTTCACCTCGCACCGAATATGGATGTGCTCATCGCGATGGGTACCCTCGCATCGCTCGCCACCGGAATTGTTTCGCTTCTGCACCAGTTCGGCATCGGTCCCGCGTTTGCAAACTTTGCGGGTGTGGCGGGCATGATCATGTCGATCCACCTCACCGGACGCTACATCGAAACCAAGGCGAAGGGCAGGGCATCGCAGGCAATCAAGAAGCTTTTGACCCTCGAGGCGAAGGAAGCGGTCATTGAGCGGGATGGTGAGGAGCACAGGATCCCGGTGCGACAGCTTCAGATAGGCGATGTGATGATTGTCCGGCCCGGTGAGAAGATTCCGACCGATGGCGAGGTTGTCGATGGGGAAAGCTCGGTGGATGAGTCGATAGCAACCGGTGAGTCGATGCCTGTTGAAAAAAGGCCGGGTGATGAGGCTATCGGCGCAACCATCAACAAGAACGGGCTCTTGAAAGTCCGGGCGACAAAGGTGGGGAAGGACACCTTCTTGAGCCAGGTGATACGGATGGTGGAAGAGGCGCAAGGCTCGAAGATCCCGATTCAGGCCTTTGCCGACCGGGTGACCTCCGTATTCGTGCCGATCATTATTATCATCGCGCTCCTCACCCTTGGCGCGTGGCTCCTCTTTCCCGGTGCGTTCAATTCGCTGGCGGTTTGGGCTTCCGGGTTCATCCCCTGGGTCAATCCGGATATGGGAACGGTACC
>CAZHXC010000271.1:0-5398 GCA_964536145.1 uncultured Spirochaetales bacterium
ATGCAGCGAGCCGATCTCCTACTATCGCAAATCCGTTATCGATCGTCCATTCTGTGAAGTGATATCCGGAATCGGGTGATGCGGTAATGGAGACTTCTTGACCGTGAGTTACCGAGACTGCCCCGGCCGGATTTGCTTCGCCTCCAGAGGAGGTTTCTACTGTCAAAGTGTAAGAAGGTACCCAGGAATTGCATTCATTACAGGTCGTTACGACCAATGTCGATAGAGTCACAATTAACGCGAAAAACAGGTACAATATTGTCCTTTTCATTCTTCCTGCCACTGAAAAACCTCACTTATCGCGGGAATCGTCTTTCCCCTACTGCTATCTGCATGAGCACTTGAGACTATATGAGCGCTTTTTTCCGCCAAATCGGGATCCAAAATCGCGAGTTCAGCGAACGCCCGTGACGCGGCTTCAAAATGGTTCAATTCTTGCAGGCATAACGCAATTCCCAGTAATGCACGTATCCTACCGGGGTCTAACTTTCTGACTTTTTCGTAGAGCTGCAACGAGTTCTCAAAGTCATGAGAAAGGTACCGCAGCTTTGCCAGGTTCATTAACGCCGGTACGTATTCCGCAATCTCCATAGCTTTTTGAAAATCGGTTTCCGCTCTATCGTAAAGCCCGTATCTGGCGAAGACCACTCCCCGCTTGTTCATGGCTCGAACATTCTGGGGATCAGCGCTCAATTTCTCGTCCAAAGAACGGATTTTCGGCTGAATTTCTCTGTTTACAAGCAATTGGAGTTCAGTTACAATATCTCGTTCAAGCATGTTTTCGTCTAACTCAAAGGCCACCGAACTTTCCTCGAATAACCCAACAGGGCCATAAGTGGTCCAACAGTGCTCAACCGTGTAGATTTCAGCGAGCGACTGGGGTGCATATTTCCGCCACGTACGAGCACCACGGCTCCAAGCCTCAAGAAATGAATCCCCGATTGCCGTGATTTCAAGCGGGATCCATGCATCGCCTTCTATTTCAATCAAATCGTCGATATGAGAAATATACGTTCGAACCCGGTCTACAGTTTCACCTAGCGAGAAGGCGATATATATATGCCCCGGAACGGTGATAAAGGCAGTCTTGATGCCCACAGATTCAAGAAGTGCGCAAAACAGAGCCGAAAGATCATCACAATCGCCGGCGCCGTACTGTAGTGTCTGTCTCGGAAACTGCAAGAAATCGACAACCTCACCTTGGGTAGAATACGTTGAGTAAGGCGTGGTGGGGTCCTTAACATATTGGATGCCAAGGTTTTCTACGGCTTCAAGCATTGTTATCGCTGTCTGCAAATCTGCGTTTAGCTCGTTATTACCTTTGGTTCTGACCACCGCCGCTACACCCTTCGCAAGATCAAGTATCACTGGATCTTTTGCAGTTACAAACGCCGCCACCTTTTTTGTGTCATCCCACGTAATCGCATTCCTGTCATGAATCCTGAGAGACTCACTCCGCTGAATTGTTCGCGCTCTACCGTTCTGCATGTATTCGACCGCTATTTCACCGGAACTTATCGTTGACTCGGTAACTTCCAGAATGCTGTTGGAAAAAAGAGCAAATAGCGGGACATCGACCTTTTCCTGTGCGCCGATGCTTTCTATCTCCGCACATATTTTTGGTCTGGTCATATACTCATCGACAAGGAATGTCACAATTACGTCAGACACCGGCTCGTCCGATTTATTCTGCAACACTGCTCTACCTACCGGCATTCGATCGTGATACATACGTAGAACCGGAAAGATGTCCTGAATACTGTATGATATCAATTCAAGCGAATTGCCCTGCTGTGTAGGTAATGCCTTTTCTACGACTTTTTCTCTCTGTGTCTTTGGGCGTATTGATCCACTTAAGGAAAGGGTTGCTCCTGAAAAGAAACCTGATAGCCAATGATAATTGCCATTGACGGAAAGCGCGAAACGCTCGCCGAGTGAGAAAACAACTCCTGCTCCACTTCTTATCGAAATGCCCCCACCACCAAAACTCGCTTGTGGCCCGTTCCATACACCATGGTAGTAGCCAACACCACCCTCAACCTCGCTGCGAAGAAACTTAGAATGTGCAGGTATGAAGCCAATACCCCCATAAGATAGAAAAACCGAATAGGATTGGTTGAATGATAGACCAGCCCTAATTGGATACAGGCCGTAACCAAGAGCTGCAATCAATTGCAACCATGATATTTCCCGAAAGGCGACATCACCTGAGATTGTTACACCGACACCCGTACCAAAGTATTCGGTTGAATCGCCAAGCGGAAAATTGAAACCTATTTGAATGTTCGGAACAAATAAGAACCCGCTCTCCGGCGAGTTATCGAGCGTTTCCGCTGCTTGTTGCGAGAATACACTCGATGTTCCAAGAACAATCAGGAGCAGTAAGAATGGCAAAAGGCTTCCACGCACTTCCAACTCTTCGTAGCGTAATGCCAACGACGGAAGTTGAGGCTACGGTGCAAGGCACATGTGATTTATGTGTATTAATAATACCACGGTGACAGGCAAATGCAAGTCCGTGTCTCGCTTACGACAACGAGAGCCCCAAGCCGACCACCCGATCCTTCACTCTGCTGTACATATCGAAATACTCAGCCAATGGCTTGTCCTGCACCATATCTCAGCATTCACAGATGTGACGGGTAGTCTCGGTACCGGACCCACGATCGCCGCCGTCCAGCCTCGCGCCATGCAGCCACTCTCCTCCATTGACCGCGCCGCCGGCTTTTCCTATAGTGGCCTGTGATTTCACGGGTCGAACAGCTGCAAAAAGGAGAACGTTATGGCGTCAGGACCAAAGATCACCCGTCTTGAAGTAACCGAGTTCGAGTACGAATTGCGAGACATGGGCGCCGACTACAACGGCTTCAACCTCGTATATGAAAAGGGAAGTACCGCAAAACGACGGATGGCGGTGCTGCAGCTTTTTACAGACCAGGGAATCATCGGAGAGACGGTCACCTCCACCGTAGAGCTCTCTACGGTACCAATTTGGGCGGGCTATCTCATCGGCAAGAATGCCCTCGAGCGTGACAGGCTCTACTCCGATGTCAAGCGCGCCCTGCGTCAGGTTGCCCGCATCGGTGTTTCCGCCATGGACAACGCTCTCTGGGACATCGCGGGGAAATACTACGATGCTCCTATCTGGCAGCTGTTGGGCGGGCACGTACGGCCGCTACCCGCCTACGCCTCCACCACCCACGGTGATGACAACGGCGGTCTTGATTCGCCTGAGGCGTATGCGGATTTCGCGCTCAGATGCAAGGAGATGGGCTATCCCTCGTTCAAGATACACGGATGGGGCGGAGCACAGGTACAGCGTGAAGTTGCAACTATCGAGGCTGTCAGAAGTGCGGTGGGCCCGGAGATGGCGCTCCTTATAGACCCTGCCTGCGAGCTCAACACCTGGGGCGAAACGTGGACGGTGGGTCGCGCCTGCGATGATGCCCGTTTCTTCTGGCTCGAAGATCCTTATAAAGACGGCGGCATTTCCCAGTTCGGCCATCGGAAACTCCGGCAGCTCATCAGAACTCCGATACTCCAGACCGAACACCTCCGCAGCCTTGAACCGCATGTGGACTTTGCTATAGCCGATGCAACCGACTTCATGCGCGGAGACGTCAACTACGACGGCATTACCGGTGTGATGAAACTCGCGCATGCCTGCGAGGGGCTCGGAATCGATATCGAGCTACACGGCGCAGGACCGCTTCAGCGTCACGTGATGAGTTCAATTCGTAACACAAACTTCTACGAAATGGCGCTGGTGCACCCCAAAACGGCAGGGACCTTTGCGCCGATTTACAAGAACTATCGGGACGGACTCGATGTGATAGACAAAAACGGCTGCGTCTACGCCCCTGAAGGACCCGGCGCCGGCGTTGAGCTCGATTGGGACTTCATCAGGAAAAACCGCACCGGCGTCGTGGAGTACGGCGAATAGCGGGTAAATCACCTCTCTTCGGTTGCCGGCTCCACGGGCTCTCTTATAAACACGACCACCAGCAGCACCGTGAGGAAAATCACCGCGGAGGTGATTCTGTACAGGGTAAAAATGCCCACAGCGTCAAGCATATAGCCGCCAAAGAGCATCCCTACAATCGGACCCAGACCGCCGCTGACCGAACGATACGCAAATTGCGCCGTGGACCTGAACTGAGAAGGACTTTCCTTAAACACGAATGTGATGGCCCCGATGTGGAAAGCGGCAAAGGTCACGCTGTGGAGCATCTGAATCGGTAAGGCGAGATAGGGATTGTATGTTATCGAACACAGGAACCAACGCAGACAGGCCGCTATCATCCCGGTGACTATCAGCCATTTCACTCCCATTAGGTCAACGAGATTCTTGTTATACCTGAGAATAACAATCTCAAAAACGGCCGCAAACGCCCATGAGTATCCGATAAGCCCGCCGCCGGCGCCGATGCTGTCGAGATAGATACTCAAAAATTGCAACGAAGCGGTGCTTGCAGCCCCAAAAGCAAACGAAATGAAGAAGAAGAGGATCAGGTTGCTGTTGACTAACAATCTGATGTTTCTAAAGTCCGGTCTCTTGGATCTGACATGCTCTTTGGGTAGCAGGCGCGAAAAGAAGAGCGCGCCCGCCATCACGAGAATGAATCCATAGAAAATCGGTCTCATCCCCACGGCCACAACTGAGCCGCCATCTGCTCCCGGGTTGACCCCACCGGAGGCCCCGGTGTTGATCAGCCACCCAAAAACCACCGAGGCAATAACAAATCCTACGGTACCCCACATTCGAACTCTGCCAAAGCTGTCGTTTTCGGTATGATTCACGTACTCGAGGGTGGTCGCATCGGACAGCGGAATCAACGGTGCGTAAAAAAAGTAGAATAGAAAAACAACCGGAATCAAATAATAGAATATGTTTGCGAACGAGAGCGCAAAAAAGCTTGCCGCGCACGCCACTATCAGCATACCGATCAATCTGCCGTGCTTGTTGTACCTGTCGTTTATCACACTCCACAACGGCGGCGCGAGAAACATGCAAAACATCCCGACGGAGGTCAGCGTACCGATTTGTTTTCCATTCAGGCCGATCTTTTTGAAGTAGAGATTCAAGTACGGCAGCACCACACCGGTGCTCATCACAAAAAAGAAGTAATAGCTTCTGAAGATAAACCTGACGTTTCTAAAAATCACCTGTGCTTCCGTGTTGCAGGATTGCGTCCCATGGAGAATATATGTAAGCTAGAAAAAACACAAACGATATGCTCGTCCCGGTAGAGAACACACGCAATTGTTGTTTCATCAAGGAGGATTGTATGAAGTACCGTGATTTAGGCAATACAGGAATGAAGGTTTCCAGCATCGGGCTCGGAAGCGGCGGGATCAGCTCCCTGGAAAAAGAGGTAGCCGTACCGATGATACACCG
>CAZHXC010000272.1:0-5397 GCA_964536145.1 uncultured Spirochaetales bacterium
CGATCTGGGCCCATCGAGTACCGGATCAGAGTCGGGAGCGGCGATCTCCGGTATGATGACGCTGTCACCTGAAACAGGACCATCCACGGGGCTGTTGGGCGTCCAGTTGGCGCCGGTATCCCAGTCTGAGGAGGTAGTCCCGTTCCAGGTATAAGTGACCCCGGAATTCACCAAGTTGGTCGTGTCCGAGAGAACGCTGCGGGTGGTATCCATCTGGTTAGTAGTGGATGTCGAGTAGGTGACATCGGCGTACTGTATGCTTTCACTGTTTCCAATGTTGTCGATGGTCCACGTCGCCGCGCTGGTTCCTTCGAGCACCACCGGGTTGACCGCGGTCCCCTGAATGATAAGTGACCCGTTCAGCGTCTGCGTCACACCAGTCTGAAACTGGAGCGTTTTCCCGGGCTCGGCAATGACGAGGTCGTTGAAAGCTGTGGTGCCGGTTACTATCGATGTCTTCGTTGCGTCGATGAACTCCACGGAGCCGGTACCCGCGGTGAAGGTGGCGGAGTTTGCCCAATCGCCCCCAAGATTGAGATCAAAACCGTTTGCGTCCAGGGTGCCGGCGGACAATGTGACGTCATTCACTATGACCGTATCGGTTGTGAGCGTAAAGGTACCCGCACCACCGATACTCAGGTTGAAATAATCGGTTCCCGTATAACTCTGGATAGTACCGCCGGGGTCAATGTAGGTGACCGTACCCGAATTAACATCGGTCCTATTGACCGTAGAACCGCCGGCACGCTGCAGAGTGCCCAGGTTATTGAAGGTATTCGCGATGAAGAGGCTGTTCGCACCGATATCAAACGTCGCGCCCGAGGCGATGGTCAAATTGAAGAACTGCTCCGATGAAGCCAACGCCGCCGAGGCGCCGGTAAAGATGGTGGTGCTCGTCCCATCATCGTAGAGACCGGAAATGTCCCACGTACCGGATACCGTAGTGGTTCCACTCGAATCGGTAAAATTTGCAGGCTGGAAGTTGCCGCCGACGGTCACATCACCGGTCCCTGAAAGAAGTGTCCCCGTACCGGTTACGCTTCCCGTTACGTCGAGGTCGTAGGTGTCCATATCCAGCGTGCCATTTACGGTGAGACTTCCGCCGGCGCTCATATTGCCGGTGACGGTACGCTGCCCCGAGCTTACGGTGAGATTGTAAAAGGTGGTCGGGATTGCCGATCCTGCATCAGTAAATGCTACCGTGCCGGTTCCCGCCGAAAAGCTTCCCGGCGCCCAATCGCCCGCCAGGCTGATGGTCCCCCCTCCGGTGGAGGAGAGAGAGCTCACGGTAACATCACCGTCGATTGTCGTTGTCGACGAACCGTTGCGATATTCGCCGCCGCCGGAGAGAGAGCCGTTCATAGTGTGTGTATTGCCGCCGGCGATGATAGTGCCGCCGGAGGTTATTTCCGCGTCACCGGAAACATTCAGAGTCTGAGACGCGTTGAAAGTCGCAAGATCCACGGTTAGCCCGCCGTTTACCGTCACCGTTCCAGCCATCCCGTAGGTACGCCCAAAGCCGGTGAGCTCGAGGTTATGGAATGTGTCCGCCGGAAGGTTTCCATCGGAGCCGTAATACTCGGTAACCCCGGAATCCACATCGAATCCGTTGGCGTTGGGCTGTATCCATGCGCCGGGCTGCACCCGGAGGCGGCCGAGGTTCTCGAACATCTCAACATCAAGACTCCAATCTTGCAGATCGAGGGTGGCGCCGGAGGAAATGATGACGGTGACGCCGGGCTGTGTGATGTCTGCCGTAATTACCGGATAGTATGTCGTCCCGGCGGGGATGACTGCAGTATCCGTGCCGCCGGGTACGGTGCCAAGGCTCCAGTTCGCCGCGGTAAACCAGTCGGTTTCGTTCCCCGGATCTCCACCGACCCAGGTGTTGGTCGGTCCGGTGATTGTCCAGCCTGAGTTGTTTCCCGCGTCAATGGAATTGCCTACCGTAAGCGGGGTGACCGCGTTGCTGTCCTGTACGTAGAGATAGTCGAGCGTGTTGGTACCGGCAGCATCGATCGAAGCCTGAACTCCGGAAGAGGAGCTTGTGAGATAGACATAGACGATATTGCCGAATCCGTCCTCATCACCGGTCAACGTCAGTATCCCCGCCACCGTCTGGGTGACGCCCGCCTCGAGACTCAGCACCTTTCCGTAGGCGCCAACGGCCGCTGTGAGTGTCACCGTGACATCCTGAAAGGTAGTTTCGCCGCTGATGCGGGAAGTTTTGGAAGTATCGGTAAACACCACCTCGCCGGTCGCTCCGGCGGTGTAGGCGCCGTTGTTGGTCCAGTTCCCGCTCAGGGTGATCTGGTTCGAGTTGCCCGTGAGTGTGCCCGAGATGGTCAGGTCGTTGTCTACGGTGAGGGCGGCTGAAAGGGACGCCCCGTCGGTAAGGGTGAGGTCGTAGAAGTTATTGCCCACCCCCTGGTTAATCGACGGACCGGACCCGGTCAGTATGATTTCTCCCGATGCCGGCTGGAAGGTGACGCCGGTGTTATTCCAGTTGCCGGCGATCGAATGCGAATATGACCTCGGGTCAAAGGTGCCGGAGGTCAGCGTTATCCCGTTGGTTACGGTGATTGGCCCGGTGGCGGTCACCGTACCCGCGGTATTGATCACCAGCGTATAAAAGGTCTCGGTAGGTATGTCACCGGTCCCGTCGAAGGTCACCGACCCGGTTGAAGGGTTAAAGGAGCCGGGTGACCAAAGGCCCCCCACGATCACCGAGCCGCTTCCGCCGTCAAGAGACGTAACCGTTATATCCGCAGCTGCGTCGATACTCTGTGTACTGACATTGAGCGTCCCGCCCCCGGAGACATCCCCAAAGACCGCCGTGGCACCTCCCAGGTCCATCTGACCTTCAATTACCAGGTCGCTCGACGTACCGGCGGTACCAACGTCGACAAGATCGAGGGGTTGGAAGATAGTCCCGGCGGGTATGTAAAGAGCAAAATTGTCGGACACATCAAGACCGGCCGTCGCGGTATAGGGAATATCGGCATCGACAATCGGATCGTGGGCTTCAAAGAAATCCGCTACCGAAGGGTTGCTTCCGTTGTCATGCCGGGCGATAACATAATTCTGATAGAGATCGAGGCCGGTGAGATTCTCTCCGTCGGAAACGGTCACCGTCGCGCCGTCTCCGGCCCCAAGTACGTCGTCGTTGTCCCGGAACAGCAGCAGGCGGTCGGTGGCGGATAGGCTCGCCGAGGGAACCGCGAAGAAGAACGATCCGTCGATGTCTGTGGTCGCCGCAAAGAGATCGGTACCCGGGGTCGTACCCCCGTTGATGCTGAGAGCGAGCGGCACCCCGCTGCCGGCGGGAGTCAGCCCGCGATCGCTGTAGACAGTCCCGGAGACATAGACTTCTTCGGTCGTTGTAAGATAAGCGGTCGGGTTATCGGTTGTCCGAAACTCGGCCTCGAGCCACGCCCGGGTCCGCGCAACCTTTGAGATACGAACCTCGTCAATGAGTCCGTTGTGTCCACGGGTACCGTCGACAAGCGAATTGCCGACGACCACGTTCTGCTGGGCGTTACCGTCCAACAATGTTGGTCCGGGTCCGTCATCGGCAACATCGACGAAGTTCTGATCGGCGGTGTCGGTCCCGGTGTCGTTCCAGTTCGGATCGGCACCTGTCTCGGCTCGTCGAGCATAGAGGTCGTCGGTGGCGACTCCTTCAAAGGTGATCGCGCCGAAATACCAGGGGCCGGGATTCGCCGTGAGTGCGACAGCCGAGTCATGCGAGCTCGATTGCCCGTCTCCGCCTTCCAGGGCAATTCGAGTGCGGAGGGTGGCCGCAGTGGCACTCGAATCCGACTGGGTCATTGAGAAGATGAAGTCATTTGGGTCCGTTGTGCTCGATTTGGCGATGATCCGGGGGTCGTTGTTATCGTAAGAGTCCGCCCGGAACCACGCGGTGAGAGTGAATTCCTTCCAGTCGTCCGAATCCACGTTGTCTATGTTGACGTAGTCCTGTTCCCCGGCTACGCCAGAGCCGTCAAAGTCCTGTGCTCCGCCGATCTTTCCTCCAGAGGTGTAGACATTTCCGCTCTGCCCGCCGTTTGCTCTGTTGGCTGTAGAGTCGTAGTGAATCCCGGTAGTTGCCTCGTCAGAGACTTCCTCGTTGAGGTGCAGAACCAAAGCATAGTCGTCGTCCCACACGGCAGTCGCGTTCTGCTGGTTGGAAGCAGCGGGATTTCCGTAGTACATGTATATGGTTGTATCGCCGGCAGACGCGACCGTCGGGACTTGGACCCAGGCATACAACACCGGTGTCCCGCTGTCCGTATAGACTTCGATTTCGTGAGGGATTTTTGTAACGCCGTCCGACGAGGTAAAGAGAATGTCATCGCCGTCACTCTGTGCGGTCCCGAAGAGAGGATTGGCGCCGTCTGTCTTCACGAGAAGAGGGAAGTTCGTTAGGTCCGCATCGGCAAGGGAGGCGTCGACCGTTATCTCTTGACGGCGTGTCCAGGCGTCCCCATACCATCCCTCTGCAGCCGCCTGCGTGACTGCACCGAGCGTGAATAGAAGTAGCAGTAAAATGGCTCGTCCGAGGTTCTTCAGAGGAGCCTCCCTAAGTCTATACCTACCGCGTACTCTGTACCCGGCGCCGGAATCATTGGTTGCGTGCGCAATGCGTCACTCCCTACCTGCACCCCGGGCCGGCCGTTGGGGCACGCCATGTTTGCCGGGATTTGTCGAAGGGCGACAGTCGAGTTATGCGAACTCAGTTGCTCATTGCCGCCGTGGATGGAGATCTCCTGCCGTCTTGTCCATGCGGAGTTGTACCATCCGTCCGCGTGAGCAGACAAAAATGTACCGCAAAGCAGAAAGAAAAAGGCAACAGGATAGAGCATCTTCGTTATAATTATTTTTGTTACAATGAGATGACCTCTCAGAGAACCCCCTTTAGAAGACTTCCTCGCGCACATACATCGTAGTCATTAATATAACGCTTTGTGACGTCGATTCCATGTTACTTTTCAAGACGCGGTTTTCCCTGAACCTTGTTCGCACTATACAATGGAGAGGACAGTTTCATCCATACAGTAGGCGAAAAGCACGCCATATCGCTTGCGGCCGGCTTGTATTCCGGGGTCTCCATCTATAGTATAAAACGATGGATAAAACGATCCGGCCGGCTCGCGTGTCGGGCACCGTCCGTATCCCTGGATCGAAATCTCATTCCATCCGCGCGCTTGTGATCGCCACTCTCGCAGAAGGTGAAAGTGAGATCATCGATCCACTTATATCATCAGACACGCGTGCCTGCCTAAACGCCTGTAAAGCTTTTGGCGCCAAAATTGCAGAGGGTGACGGGAGGTGGACGGTAAAGAGAACCGGCGGCAAACTCCAAACTCCAGAAAACATAATCGATGTGGACAACTC
>CAZHXC010000273.1:0-666 GCA_964536145.1 uncultured Spirochaetales bacterium
CGTGTGGACGCCCTGCGTTGGTCCGATCATGGCTTCGGTTATCAGCCTGGCGGTCACACAGGCGGTTGACGGCGGCACGGTGCTCATCACACTGGCATACACCCTTGGAACATCAATACCGATGCTTGCGGTGATGCTCGGAGGAAGAGCCCTTCTATACAAGGTGCCTTTTCTCTCCCGCAACACCGGCAACATCCAGCGGGTGTTTGGCGTGTTGATGCTCGTAACTGCAATCGCCATTGGCTTTGGCTGGGACCGGCGTTTTCAGGCGACCGTACTCGATGTGTTTCCGGGGTACGGAACCGGACTTACCGCACTGGAGGACAACGAGCCGGTTCGTGCTGCCCTTGACGAACGCATCGCCTCAGACCTGGCCAAAGAGTGGGAAACCGGCGCTCAGGACGGAGACAGGTTCAGCTACGAGAATGTGCCGAAGAACGGAAAGCTTGACGATTTTGGTCCGGCGCCTGAGCTTGTGACCGAAGGGCAGTGGCTCAATACGGACGGGTTCGACATTCCGGAGACCATGGAGGATCTACGCGGCAAAGTAGTGATTGTCGATTTCTGGACCTACAGCTGTATCAACTGCGTCCGCACGCTTCCATATTTGAGGGAGTGGTACGAGCGGTATCGGGATCAGGGGCTTGTTATCATAGGTGTTCACAC
>CAZHXC010000273.1:676-4165 GCA_964536145.1 uncultured Spirochaetales bacterium
CCGAGTTCGAGTTTGAAAAAAACCCGAACAATGTCAGGAAGGCGATTGACGATCTTGGCGTGACCTGGCCGGTGGTGCTTGATAACGAGTACAGACAGTGGCGCGCGTATAGAAACCGGTACTGGCCGGCGCACTACTTTATAGACGCAGAAGGCCGGGTCAGGTACTTCCACTTTGGCGAAGGTGAGTACGCCACCTCGGAGCGGGTGATACGTGAGTTGCTCGAGGAAAGCGGAGTGCGCGTGCGTGGACGGCGCGTAACCGGTGGTGATCCCGGGAACTCGAGTCTGACTCCGGAGACCTATCTTGGATACTCCCGGGCAAAGAACTTCATCTCGGAGGTACCCCCTTCTTTTGATACTCCGGCACAGTACACGCCGGCGGGAGCACCGGGGAACGGCGAGTGGAGCCTCGACGGTGTTTGGACCATCACGGGCGAATACGTGGTACCGGAAGAGATCGGAACGCTTGAGATCGGGTTTCACGCAAAAGAGGTGTTTCTCGTAATCGACCCGGGAGATACCGGGGGCAGCGGCGCGAAGGCTCCCGGGCTGAGTACCGGTAGCATCGACGTACTCGTCGACGGCAAACCGGTGGAAAACACAACCGATATCACCGGAGGCTCTCTGATACCGGATGAAAGCCGTCTCTACCATCTGGTGAATCTCGATAAACCGGGTGAACATACGTTGACACTCGAGGTCAGCGGCAATCTAAAACTGTATGCATTTACTTTTGGATAGGAGGATGTCATGTCTACATTAACATTTAGTTGGGGACGTTTTGTTCCCATCGCCATATTGCTGTTAGCCGGCGTGGCTGTGGTTGTTGTATTTGCCGGCGGAGGCGCCGAGGAAGGTGGGTCCGCAGCGGAGCCCTCGGAGGCGCCGGCCATGATGATGATGGAGGGCTCGTCAGGAGGAGCCGTACCTCCCCCCGGTGTCATGGGTGGGGAATACGAAAAGCCTTCAGAGGCGGAGCTCCGGAGAATGCTTACCGATCTTCAGTATGAGGTAACGCAGCAGGACGGCACCGAACGGGCATTCAGCAACGAGTTCTACGACAACAAGCGTGCCGGCATCTACGTCGATATCGTATCAGGCGAACCGCTGTTCAGCTCTCTTGACAAGTACAGCTCCGGCACCGGCTGGCCGAGTTTTACCAGACCACTGGAAGCCGGGAACATCATAGAACTGAAAGACAAAAGCTACGGTATGGTGAGGACTGAAGTGAGAAGCCACTTTGCCGATTCTCACCTGGGGCACGTGTTCAACGATGGCCCCGAGCCCACGGGCTTACGGTACTGCATCAACTCCGCTGCCCTCAGGTTCATCCCGGTTGAAGACCTCGAGGAAGAAGGTTACGGCCGGTATCTTCCGCTGTTTGAGGAGTGAGTATGAAAACCATAATGATAGTAGGAGTCGTACTGGTACTCGTCGCCGCACTGGTCATAGGCGGCGGGGCCGGAGAAAAACAGCCGGATGAGGCGGCGGTCATAAGCGCCATGGAAGCACCCGCTGACGGTGACGTTGCGGTTTTTGCCGGAGGCTGTTTCTGGGGCGTCGAGGCGGTTTTTGAGGCACTCGACGGTGTCGAGGATGTGGTTTCCGGTTACTCGGGTGGTGAGGCGAGCTCAGCGAGGTACTATGAGGTTGCCCGTGGAGATACCGACCACGCGGAATCGGTACGAATTGTCTTTGATCCCGAGGTGATTAGCTATGAAACGTTACTCGAGGTCTTTTTCACGGTGGCACATGATCCCACACAACTCAACTTCCAGGGGCCCGACGTAGGGACACAGTACAGATCGGCGATATTTTACGCCGACACGAACCAGAAGAGGACGGCGGAGGAGTACATCCGCAAGTTGGATTCCGCCGGCGCCTACACCAAACCGATCGTGACCGAGCTCACACCGCTGGAGGCTTTCTACGCTGCCGAACCCGATCACCAGGACTTTGTAAAACTGAACCCCGATCATCCTTATGTGGCGTATTGGGACCTGCCGAAATTGGAAAAGCTCGAGAAGGAGTATCCGGACTTGCTCGAAGAAGGATAATGCTGATGGGCGGCGTGTTTGCGCCGCCCGCACTTTTTCAGCTGCGGCGTCTTAACCCGGTGAGTAAAAAGTCTCGAGGTTTTTTACACCTTCGGCAACGTGATCGGCTGAAACTTTGAGAGCTTCCTTCTGGTTCTCCGAAAGGTCGATCTCGACTATCTTTTCCACACCGTTTCCGCCGAGAAATACCGGCACTCCCAAAAAGAATCCCTCATAGCCGTACTCTCCCTCGAGATAGACCGAAGCGGGAAGCAGACGCTTCTCATCCTTGATGATGGCCTCAGCCATCTTTGCCGAGGAGGCGCCGGGAGCGAAAAAGGCACTGCCGGTCTTGAGCAGATTGACTATCTCACCACCGCCGCCGCGGGTGCGTTGCACGAGCTTTTCGATGGTATCGGCATCGAGCATCTCAGTGATTGGAAAACCCCCAACCGAGGTGTACTCCGGTATCGGTACCATGGTGTCACCATGGCCGCCGAGGACCATAGCGCTGACATCTCCGGGCCACACGTGGAGAGCTTCCGCTATGAAGTAGGTGAACCGGCTCGTGTCGAGCACACCCGCCATTCCCACGACTCTGTGTGCCTCGAATCCGGTCTCCCGTAACATCACCATCGCGATGATGTCCAGCGGATTGGCCACGGCTATCACAATCGAGTCAGGCGCGTACTTTGCCACCGCCTGACCGGCTGTTTTTGCTATTCCAACATTTGTTTTTAGAAGATCCATCCTGTCCATGCCCGGTTTTCTCGGCATACCCGCGGTCATCACGACAACATCGGATCCCTCTAACGCCGCGTAATCGTTCGATCCGACGAATTCGACGCCATAATTTCTCAACGGCCCGGCATGCATATAATCGAGGGCCTTGCTCTGGGGCATTCCTTCGACAACATCCACCAGGACAATGTCCGCCAGGTTCTGATCGGCCATATAATACGCCGCCGTAGCGCCTACGTTTCCGGCGCCGATAACTGCTACTTTGCTCATAGATGTCCCCTATTGTCCGATTGCCGATTTTATCGAATCCGCTGATTCTGTGATTGCGCGCTTCTGTCCCCCGTCGAGCACCGGTTCAAGCGTCTTTTCGATACCGCCTTTGCCGATTATCGCCGGGAGGCTCAGCGCCACGCCTTCCACATCGAATTGGCCCTTTAGCATGTGTGAAACCGACATAATCCGTTTCGTGTCGCGGCAGATTGCCTCTGCAATATCCGAAGCTACAGCCGCGGGCCCGTAGAAGGCGCTCGAACGGGTTGCCAATTCAACGATGCGATCACCCGATGTTTTCAACTCATCGAAGATTGCCGTCAGTTTGCCTTCCGGAAGCAGCGTAGCAACCGGTATCCCTGAAACGCGGCAATACGCCGGCAGCGGTATCATGTTGCTCGAGTGGCTACCCACCACCACGGCGCTGATGCTCTCAGCGG
>CAZHXC010000273.1:4175-5365 GCA_964536145.1 uncultured Spirochaetales bacterium
ATCGAAAGCTCCCGGGCGATGAGATATCGGAGTCTCGCGGAATCGAGGCTTCCTCCAATCCCCATTACCTTGGAGGAAGAAAGCCCGGATTTGCGGACAAACTCGGTGGTGAGCAAATCCACAGGTTCGCTCAAGACAATGACGCAGCCTTTGTATGCTGTGAGCTTTGCCGCGGTTTCATCAATCACAGGACGGTTTGCATCAAACAGATCGTCACGTTCCATGCCCGGTGTCCTCACCGAGCCGTTGGTTATCATGATTATGTCGGTGTCGAGGAGGTCTTCAATCGCGCTCGTTCCTGCAACCTTTGTCTGATACCGGCGTATGGGCGAAGCTTCCATCATATCAAGGGTTTTCCCCTCGGAAAGCCCCTCCTGCGGGTCGTACACTAAGACGTCGGCGACATTTCTCTCGGCGAGGAAGAGCGCGGTGTTCGCTCCGAGATTTCCTGCGCCTACTATTCCGATAGTTGGCATGTATCACTCCTCGATTGCGGATAAGAACGTAGGAATTATACAGGCATCAGCTCGATGCTTTCAACACGCCGGCGTCCGGCTTGGAATTCGTACACCGGCAGCGTATATTTGACCTCATAAGTTATTACTTCCCTGTTGGAGGAGAACATGTCGGAATTGTCGGACAAGACGAAAAAATCGCTCTCCATAGACGGCGATGATTTGAGTTACTATAGCCTCGAGTCCCTGGAATCGGATTACCCCTCGATATCGACCATGCCCGTATCGGCAAAGATCCTGCTCGAATCGGTGGTCAGACAGCTCGACGGACGGGCAGTCACCGAGGAGCATCTCGAGAATATCGTGGCGTGGAAGACCAAACCCGGCGGAGAAATCTCCTTCAAACCGGCCCGTGTGGTCATGCAGGATTTCACCGGTGTGCCCGGGATCGTCGATCTGGCAGCGATGCGTGACAGTCTCGCCGGCTTGGGCGGTGACCCGGAGAAGATAAACCCGCTTGTTCCCGTTGACCTGGTCATTGATCACTCGGTGCAGGTCGACAGGTTTGGGAGCGATTTTGCGCTTCTGTACAATGCTGAGAAAGAGTTCGAGCGCAACCGCGAACGGTACGGTTTTCTGCGGTGGGCATCGGAGACATTTGACAACTTCACCGTTGTCCCGCCGGCCACCGGAATTGTCCATCAGGTAAACCTCGAATACCTGGCAAAGGTCGTA
>CAZHXC010000274.1:0-1194 GCA_964536145.1 uncultured Spirochaetales bacterium
ATCCAATGGCTTCCGCCGGATTGAGCACGCCGGTAGAGGTCTCACCATGCACCATCGCCACGATCTTGTAATCCGCCTTCTTGAGCTGTTCGGCGACTGTATCGATTTTTACCGGAGTCCCCCATTCGAACTCCAATACGGTCACCTCAGCGCCGACTCTTTCGGCAATCTCGCGCATCCTCACGCCGAAATACCCGTTTATGAGGACAAGGATACGATCCCCCGGCTCTATAAGATTGACAAAACAGGCCTCCATCCCCGCCGTTCCGGTACCGGAAATCGTCATCGTCATTTTGTTCCCGGTCTTCAGGGCGGTTTGCAGCTGTTCCCTGAGTGCACCCATGATCTCGAGGTAATACGGATCAAGATGACCGATGGTGTATTTGCCAATTGCCTTGTACACCGTATCCCGGACACTCGAAGGACCAGGTCCCATCAAGAGTGTTTCCTTTACCCCATCAAGCACGTTTTGACTCATTTTGGATTCCTCCTTCCATCTACATTATAATACCCACATAAAATCGATCAAAGAGACGAAAAATCCACCTGATCTATGGTAGCACTCAATGTTACTTGCCGTCTATCCGGCCACGAACCTCGGCAATTGCGGCGTCAAAGCCTGCAAGGTTGTCCTCGAGGCGGGAGATCCTGCTCCGTAGAAGCCAGAGCCGCTGAAAATCATCGCGTATCTCGAGAAGCTCGCGCTCATGATCGGTTAATTTCTTCTTGCCCGGTTTTTTCCCCGCTCTGATCATATTGGCGAGCTCCATTCTGTTTAACGCCGCAAGGTTCATCCTGTTGGCCAGGAAATACTCCTCCAGGGCTATTCTCTCAAAACGCCGCTCCTCACCAAATTGCGAGTCGAAGGCATCGAGACAGGAGGTGCCGCTGCCGAGCTTTGCCGAGGCGCCCCGCATCTCGTCAACCTTTTTCTTTGACAACTTCACCTCGGCGATGACGGGACGGCCCTTGCAGAAGCCTCTCCCGTAACTTACCGGTTCCGAGAGGCCCTCCAACAGAGCATAATAGGCCCAGGTGTCATAGCGATCATCACCGGTTACCACAACGTATTCGTCCACGAGCCCATCCAGATCACCAAAGGTGTGAAGACAGAACGAACGTGTGAAATCAGCCTTTGATAGAGCCGAAGTATCCCGGTGGTTCCACGCCTGCGCGCCACCGTAGGCGGCAGCC
>CAZHXC010000274.1:1204-5350 GCA_964536145.1 uncultured Spirochaetales bacterium
ACCAGGCTCACGCCGAGGGTATTTCTGTGGCCGTTGCCACCCCAATCTGTGTTGAGCAGCTCTTCCGCGCCGTGTGAAATCGCGATATCCGCAAATTGATCGATGTTTTTCAACGCCTGGTCGATCCTGGTCCCGTGAGACTGCCACCCGTTCGTCCCTGGACAACAGACCAACGGTAACCCTGCTTCAGAGAACCTGGCGGTTTCCCGCATCATCTCACCATCAGGGGTGTAATCCCAGTTGAGTATTACCATATCGGTTGGTATACCCGGGATGATCTCCGGGTGCTGAAGCACATAATCACCCCACATGTTCATTCGCTTACCGTGAACGAGGGAGAGCTCATACAGCTCGAGCATAAAATCGAGATAGACTCTCCCGGTGCCTCGCCTGTCCGCTTCAGGTTTCGATCTTCCGGTCCCGAGCTCCCACGGCTCATCCCCGCAGGCGTTGAAATCATCGGCTTTGAACAGCGGCAGGTACTCGTCGTACATATCGCCGATCAGTTTGATTGATCCGGGGTCCGTCGGACAAAGAGTCGTTCCACCGGGTAGCTCACCGAGTTCCTTGTATTCATCGAGCATGAGAATCTTTTCGAAATGCCCGAGACTCGCGAGGGAAGGAACAAAAGTGATGTGATGGCGTGCGCAGTGAGCGCCGATTTCGAGTATGTCCTCCGGCGTGAACGGCGAGTAGCCCTGGCCGATGGCCGGGTGCCTTGCGAAGGTAAATGCATTTTCAATGTGAAGCTGCAGCTCGTTTATCTTCCAGCGGGCAAGCCGGCGGACAAGCTGCTTCACCGTTTCAACCGTCGGAACCTTGCCTCCGCTACAATCGAGGCTGAATCCACGCCGTCGGATATCCGGCGCATCCTCGATTTCGCAGCATGGGAGCCGTCTTCCGTGGTATTCGATGTATTCTGCGAGGGTTTGCGCGCCATAGTAGGAGCCGGCGGGGGTTGAAGCGCAAATATCCGCCCCGTCGGTCCGTACGATAATCCGGTATCCTTCCGGATCAGTTATCTGCTTGTCCCTGATCAGGTTCACCCGCTGAGATTCAGATACGATGGCGTTTCCCACAAGATGTCCGGGCAATCGACCAAGGCTACCCATTTGCGAGAGCGCAGAAAGCACCACTCTGGCGGCCGCATCGTCCTCATGTCTCGGAGAACAGATATACACAACATCGGCCACCGCCCAGGTACCGCCTGCTTTCTCATATTTGTGAGGTGGAACAAGAAAGGCCTTCATGAGCCCGATTATAACAGGCGCGGGCCGGAATTACGAGTTCTTTATTTTTTCAGGGCAAAGACCATCGGGACCGGAGCAGACTCGGTTTCTCATCCGAAGAAGAGATTTTCTGATAGTAGACCGATAGGATCGAGCCGTCGGATAGCTCAACGCTCGATGGATAGCCCAGATCGATATCCGGGCCGTCATCACGAAGGATGAAGTGATAGTGCCAGGTATCGCCATCGTTGTAGCTGAGCATCACCCGTTCACCGTAAGGCTCGCGACGGTATCCGTAGACGCAGATCAACACCCCGGAGGAGTGTCTGAACACGTGCGGCGGCGAACCGTGGAAGTTGAGGGGTTCGGCCTTTGACCAGGTGACTCCCCCGTCATCAGAGCGTGTTTGGGCCATGGAAAACGAGGTAATACCCGCCTTTTGGAGCCCGCCTTGCTTCTTCCAATCCTGAATCCTAATAAGCCCGAGAAATCGCCCGCGTTCGAACTCCACCACGTGGGGCTCGAAATAGTTCGTCCCGTCGGCGCCGTGGGCGAAAGGGACCGTGCCAAGCGCGTCCCAGGACGTATAATCGGCAACGCTCACCATAGCCCCTATTCCCGCCCCTACTTGCGTGGTATCACCGAGCTCCTTCAGATGGCCTTTGCCGAGAAAGAAAAGCCTGCCGTCGCTGGTGACAATAGGCCCATGAGGAGCGGTAAGCGGTACCCGGACCGGCTCCTCCCACAACGTCCCTCCGTCCCTGCTCACCCTGATCCAGTTCCCGGCCCGGTCGGCGGCGCAGGCATCGGTTATCCGGCTCAAGCCCGCCCTGTACAGATCACGTTTCCCGGGATCCTCCCATTCTTCCAACTCCTCTGATGGGAGCGAAATACGCGTGTCTGAAGAGAACCATGATACCAGGATGGTATGCGCCTCCGGGCAGCACACCCCTGCATCCCGGTCATCGATAGGGAAGTCATTCACAACAGCCGGCGGTGTCCAGGTGATCCCGTCATCACTGCTCGTGCACATGACGGTTCGCCCAAACGGACAGATGTGGTCGTTTCTGAAGCCCGATGCGGCCACGATGAGCCTGCCCTCTTCTGTCCTCGCAACTGTCGGCCAGCCGAAGTATCCGAAGAAATCATACGGAAAGCTTGCAACAATACCGTGATCCGCTTCGAGCCGCTTCTCCGTTTTGATGCATTCAACCGCTTTCACGTGCTACACCCCACCTTGCGTGCCCCGGCGCCGGATGCCGCCGCTTCCCGCCACCGCAATTGCTCCATCTCATGCAAAAGACTCGAGCAGAGAGAGAAGAAACAGCCACGTGGTCCCCACCGAAGGAAGATGGACCCGTTCGTCAGGGCTGTGGGGATGTTCGATGGTGGGACCAAAGGATATCATCTCCATTCCGTCGTATATCGCACCGATCACCGCACACTCGAGCCCCGCGTGTATCGCTTCAACCTTCGCTTCTTTTGAAAAGAGCCGCTTGTACACATCGGTGCATCTTTTCAGAAGCGGTGATTCGGTGTCAGGCTGCCACGACGGGTAGGAGTTCTGGAAGCTTGCCGCCGCACCGGCAAGTTGTCCCGCAAGGGCAATATCGTCTGCGATCTCGTCGAGACTCGATTCAATCGAGCCTCGCTGGCTTGTCGAAATGATGAGCTTCCCGTCTTGCTCCCGCACAATCGCCAGGTTGGATGAGGTCTCCACAAGGTCCGGAATGGTGATCGAGTATTCCCGGGGCCCCGATGGGATAACACGAAGCAGAGCGATCAGTTGCTTTGAAAAATCGGCAGTATAGGACTTTCCGGCGAGGGGGGAGACGTTGGCAGCGATCCGGATCGATTTCTCGGCAGGTGCAAACTCGGAGCCAAAAACCGTCTCCATGTCTTCCGCAATCTTGGTCACCTTCTCAACATCGCCGCGCTCAACCGCAATAAGCGCCTCCGCGTCCCTCGGTATGGCGTTTATCGCCGACCCTCCGGAAAATGAAACAAGCCTGGCATTTGAGTCTGAAAATATCTTCGAAAGCAATCTTGCAAGGAGTTTGAGAGCGTTTGCCCGGTGCAGGTTTATTTCGACACCCGAGTGTCCGCCCGCGAGGCCACCTACGGTAATCTGTACCCCCGTGAAGTTTTCCCCAATACCGGTCCGTTGCGGCTCATAGGAGAGCATCGTGTCCCTGCCCCCGGCGCACCCTATGGTGAACACACCTTCATCCTCCGAATCGAGGTTCAGGAGTATCCTTCCCTCAATGAAACCCGGCCCCAGCGCTCTCGCTCCATTCAGCCCTGTCTCTTCGTCTACCGTAAAAAGAAGCTCGAGCGGAGGATGCACCAGATCACGGTCTCTTGCAATGGCCAGGCAATAGGCAATTGCAATACCGTTGTCCGCCCCAAGACTGGTCTCCTTTGCGGACATCCATTCACCCTCTATCACATGTTCGATAGGATCCTTTGAAAAATCGTGGTCTGACCCGGCCTCTTTCTCACAGACCATGTCCATGTGCCCCTGAATCACTACAACAGGCGCATCTTCCCTTCCGGGGCTCCCGGGAACCTGTATGACCACGTTTCCCTTGCTGTCTGATTTTGCTTGCAGACCGAGTTTAGCGGCGGTATTCAGTAACCATCGGGATATTTTTTGCTCGTGTTTTGAACGGCGAGGCACTCTGTTCAGCTGCTGAAAGACATCCAGGATGTCTTTTATATCGTCTTTCATGGGTTAGGAGTATGATAGGAAACTCTGCCCACCGCAAGGGCGGGGCTACAGCAGCGGGACCCCGGCCTCAGCGAACTCCTCGAGCATGGCTTTTGGCCAGACACTGCTCTGCACTTCACCGATATGGGCTTTCCTCAGAAAGAACATGCACAGCCTCTATTTTACTGATCCGCCGACCACCGAGAG
>CAZHXC010000275.1:0-5348 GCA_964536145.1 uncultured Spirochaetales bacterium
TTCCTACGGGGAGAAAGTGGTCGCTCGCGGCGGCGCAGGAAAGCGATGAGAAGTACGTAGTCTGCAACGCCGATGAGGGGGATCCCGGCGCTTTCATGGACCGGGCCGTGTTGGAGGGCGATCCGCACGCGGTGATAGAGGCGATGACCGTGGCGGGCTATGCAATCGGAGCGAACACCGGAGTCATCTATATCAGGGCCGAATATCCTCTCGCCGTCAAACGTCTCGAGATTGCCATCGGGCAGGCACATGAGGCAGGACTTCTCGGCGAAGACATATTCGGTTCCGGGTTTTCGTTCGACATCGAAATCAAGTTTGGTGCGGGAGCGTTCGTGTGCGGAGAAGAGACCGCGCTGCTCCACTCGATCGAAGGGCTTCGGGGTGAGCCGATTTTCAAGCCGCCCTACCCGGCCGTGGAAGGTCTCTGGAAAAAGCCGACAATTGTCAACAATGTGGAAACCTTTGCGAACGTGTGCCCAATCCTGAGAAACGGCGCTGAGTGGTTCAGGAAGATCGGTACCGATTCATCCCCGGGAACAAAGGTCTTTGCCCTGGCCGGGAAGGTCAAGAAGGTCGGTCTCGTGGAAGTACCGATGGGGACGACACTCCGGGACATCATCTTTGGTGTCGGCGATGGAATCAGAGACGATCTGGCGTTCAAAGCGGTACAGACCGGCGGCCCTTCCGGTGGATGCATCAGAGAGGACAAGCTCGACACGCCAATAGATTACGATACCCTGAGAGCTCTCGGCTCTATGATGGGATCAGGCGGCATGATCGTCATGGATGAGAAGGACTGCATGGTCAACGTGGCCAAGTTCTTTCTCGAGTTTACCTTGGACGAATCATGCGGCAGATGTACGCCCTGCAGAGTGGGCAACAAGAGACTCTACGAGATGCTTGACGAGGTGTGCTCGGGTAAGGGGTCGATGGAGACGCTGGTGAAACTCAAACAGCTTGCAGAGGTCATAAAAGATACCTCGCTGTGCGGTCTTGGCCAGACTTCACCCAATCCTGTTCTTTCCACTTTGAGAGAGTTCCGCCGTGAGTATATGGAACACGTCATCACGAGAAGCTGTACCGCGGGAGTGTGCAGCGGATTGCTCAAATACACTATCAACGACAACTGCGTGGGCTGCACCATGTGCGCCCGTGCCTGTCCGGTAGGGTGCATAAGCGGAGAGCGCAAGGAGAAGCACACCATCGACCAGGAGGCATGCATCAAATGCGGTGTGTGCTATGAAACCTGCAAGTTTCACGCAATCGATAAACACTAAGATCAGGGGAGAGGTAATACGGTGATAACCCTTACAATAAATAACAAGCAAGTCGAGGTTGAGGAAGGCGCCACAATTCTCGATGCGGCAGATAAGCTCAATATCCACATCCCCACACTGTGCCACTTGAGACTCGAAGAGATGGATATGGAAAACAAGGCGGGGAGCTGCCGTGTCTGTGTTGTGGAGGTGGAAGGAAGACCCAACCTCGCGCCCTCATGCTGTACGCCCGCGCAAAACGGGATGGTTGTGAAAACAAATTCGGTACGTGCCATCAACGCCAGGAGAACGATGCTCGACCTCCTTCTCTCAAACCACCCGAAGGATTGTCTCACCTGCGAGCGGAATCTGAACTGCGAGCTGCAGAGCTTGAGTTTCTCCATGGGGCTCCATCATATCCTTTACGAAGGCGAACAGATGAAGCACGACATTGACCTGGCCAATGAAGCGATTGTACGCGATCCCAACAAATGTATCATGTGCCGCAGATGTGAAATGGCGTGTAACAGGATGCAGACCGTCGGAATCCTCTCCGCTGTGGACCGCGGGTTCGATGCGGTGGTGATGCCGACAAACAAGAGGCCGCTGAACGATACAAAGTGTACCTTTTGCGGCCAGTGCGTGCAGGCTTGTCCTACCGGCGCGCTTACAGCGGTCAACCGGACCTATGACGTCTGGCGTGTGCTGAACGATCCCGATCTCACCGTTGTTGTGCAGACCGCGCCCGCGGTTCGTGTGGCTATTGGGGAGCTCTTCGGATACACCCATGGCAGCATATCCACCGGCAAGCTTGTTGCGGCGTTGAGGAACCTGGGCTTTGACAAGGTCTTCGATACCGACTTTGCGGCCGATCTCACCATCATGGAGGAGACTACCGAGCTTATCGAACGGCTCAAAACGGGGGAGAACCTCCCGATACTCACCTCCTGCTGTCCCGGATGGGTCAAGTTCTTCGAGCACCAGTTCCCGGACCTGATCCACATACCTTCATCGGCAAAATCGCCGCAACAGATGTTTGGTGCAATCGCAAAGAGCTACTACGCTGAAAAGCTCGGTATTCCACCTGAAAAGATGGTTGTGGTTTCGGTGATGCCGTGTCTGGCAAAGAAATACGAGGCTGCGCGTGAGGAGTTCGCACCGGGCGGCGTAAGAGATGTAGACATCGTCATATCTACCCGTGAGCTCGGGAGCATGATAAAGGAAGCGGGCATTCAGTTTGATGAGCTGGAGGACGATGTGTACGACAACCCCTTGGGCGAAAGCACCGGCGCCGCGGTGATCTTTGGAACCACAGGCGGCGTACTGGAGGCGGCGTTGAGAACCGCGGCCGATTGGGTGGCCGGTGAAGACCTGGAGGAAATCGATTTCAAAGCCGTCCGCGGCCTTTCGGGCACCCGGGAGGCGACCGTCAACGTCGGTGGAAAGCAGCTCAAAGCGGCGATCGCCTCCGGTTTGGGAAATGCGCGCAAGCTGCTCGAATCGATTCGGGCCGGCAAGGTCCACTATGATGCAATCGAAATCATGGCATGCCCCGGCGGGTGCATAAACGGCGGTGGTCAGCCATACCTCAAGGGTGACACGTCAATACTGGAAAAACGGAGACAGGCAATTTACTCGATCGATGAGCGTGCCACCATCAGGAAGAGTCACGAAAATCCGTCGATAAAGAAGCTTTACGAGGAGTTTCTCGGTAAGCCCGGCAGCAAGCTCGCGCACAAGCTTCTGCACACGCATTACACCGAACGCCAGAATGCTTGAGCATATTCGGCTGCCGGCGCGAGCTGCAGCACCATCGCGCGCATTCTTACGATGGCCTTCCCGTTTTAAAGAACTCTTTGCCCGGCCAAATTGCTTCAGAGCCGAGTTCCTCCTCGAGTTCCCGCATCCGTCTCCAATCGAAGGCCCGCACCTGCCCGGCTCCAAGACCCAAGGCCACATCCGCAATGCTCGATCTGTCGCCTCTGCTCCCGCAGGGATGGATATTGTAATTGTGCCGGCGGCAGAACTCGATGGCCTCGAGCGCCTCGGTCATGGTCCCGACCTGGGTGATCTTCAGTACCATCGAATTTGCCGCACCTACGGCGGCACCCTCGGCCAATCGTTTGATATTGGTGGTAAAAAGATCATCGCCGACAATTTCAATACCGAGCTCTGCGGTCAAAACGGCATGCCCTTCGTAGTCTTCCTCATACAGCGGGTCCTCGAGGGATATCAGCGGATAGTTAGCCACCATCTCTTTGTAGAGAGCAATCATCTGGTTTCTGTCCTTTTCCCCTTCAGAATAAATACCGACATATTTGTCTACATCGGGCTCATAGTAGCAACCCGCCGCCGCATCAAAGTAGATACCGATTTTGTCTTGATGCCCCGCCTGTACGATGGCCTCGGTCATCGCATCGAGAATGATTCGGTCGTCATCGATGGCGCCCGCTAAGAAAAACGCATTGTAGCTGTCGGGTAGCGATTGCTGCCGGTACACGTTCTGCCCGCAACGCTCGATGATGATCCGTGTAAACTCCTGTTGGGCTTCATATGCCATCTCCACGGCGTTCGCAAACCCCGTCGCCCCGTAGGGGATGTACTCGTAGCTCGGTTTGAGCCATCGGGTCTTGCCGGGGTCCCGGTATCTGCCACAGAGACATATTCCGAATATCGGCATGGGAAAATAACGTGCTGTCGCACCGCCCAAATATCTGTAGAGCGGCACTCCGGCTGAGTTTGCCGCCGCATCGCACACCGCCAGGGAAATCCCGACAATGACATTCGCGCCAAGGTTTGACTTGTCTTCTGTTCCATCCGCCGCGATAAGCAGCCTGTCTATCTCGAACTGACGGCTCACATCGATACCCACGATCTCTCGCGTTGCCTTTTCCACATTGGCAATTGCCCGGCTCAAACCTCGCCCGCTGTAACGTTTGCCGCCGTCTACCACAAAGGCCGCCTCGAACTTGCTCATCGAGACCCCGGATGTGGGGGTGGCCCGCCCGACCGCGCCGTTTTCTGTGGTGACCGTCACCTCGAGACCGAGGGTTCCTCGTTCGGCCATGATCTCGCTTGCTGTGATGCTCTGTATTTTGTCGCTCATGCTTCTCCTCCGATGTCCCCGGCACGATTGCGTTTGCGCGCCCGGTTAATGCGTGCGATCCACACGCTCATAGCGGACCATACTTTTCGATTTTTGTCCACGATGCGCGGCATGCAAAATCACCGGCACGGGGCCCCTTGGTTACCACCGGCAGCCGCAGCTCCCCGTTAGCCGCCGCCGGCAACCGCAACACTCAATCCGGTTATTGCACCCTTTTTTAAAATTCTGTTAAGTATAGAGCAACCGGTTATCGCGGCGCGGTCCGCCGTAGTAACCCAGCGACTTCAACGGCAGTTCTACAAGGAGTTACAACAATGAACAAGGGTTCGACCATAAAGGCAATCAAGGCGCGCCAGGTTTTTTCACAACGCAGATACCCGGGTGTCGAGACAACAGTCGTGACTGAAAACGATGCATCCGGCACCGCGACGGCGGTTGCCGGGATATCGACGGGCATCCATGAGGTGCAATTCATCTACGACGGCGGGGAGCGCTGGCAGGGCAGAGGCGTGAGGAAAGCGGTAAGCCACGTCAACGATGTAATCGCCCCTCAACTTATCGGCAAAGATGCAAGCCGTCAAAGTGAAATCGACAATATCATCATCGAGCTCGACGGAACCGCCAACAAGGCAAAGCTCGGCGGGAATGCGACGGCAAGCATCTCCGCGGCGGTTCTCAAGGCGGGCGCCGCGAGCTTAGGGATACCGCTGTATCAGCACATCGGCGGGGCGAACGCTACGACCTTGCCCCCTCCCGGAGTGAGGACTTTCGGTGGTCCCCGGTTTGGCGGCGGCGAGCGATCGGGCACAAAACCGAGTCATTCGTTTATAGCGTATGGGTTTGACACCTTCTCTGAGGCTGCCTACGCCTGCTGGAATCTTCACGTCACCTTTGGCGCGCTGATGCAGGAACGCTATCCTGTAGATCCGGGCTTTATCTATCAGATCCCGCACCTGCTCCAGATACCCCCGGGCATGATACAGAGT
>CAZHXC010000276.1:0-5336 GCA_964536145.1 uncultured Spirochaetales bacterium
CGGCGACCGACGGCGGCCCGTTCCAAGAGACGGTGCGCGCAAAGTTGGCCGCCCGTGGGGCGGCCCGCTAACAGCACAAAAGGGAGGAATAGAAAAATGTTCATCTTATTAGGGATAATCGTACTCGCATTGGGATTCATTCCGTTGATCCGCGCGTTTCGCGCGCGGAAGCGGCTTGAGGAAAGACAGTATCGCAACCGCTTGATCAGAGCCGCGGGGGTGTTGACAGGCGTTATTCTTTTCATGATCGCCTTCAATGTTTTTGCCGGTCTGTTTACCGAGTTTCTCTGGTTCCGGCAGCTTGATTACAGTGGGCGGTTTCTCACCGCCCTCAGGTTTGAAGTCGTGCTCTACTTTGTCGGGTTTCTCTTTGCCCTGCTTTTCATCTATTTCAACGTGCGGTTCGCCTTCGGCAAAATCGGGACCAAGCTCCGCAGGTTTGCCTCGTTTCCGCTCTCGCTGGTCCTCGCGTTGTTGCTTGCGGTGAGTACATCGAACATGTGGGAAGAGTTCCTGCTGTTTTTCAACCAGGTGCAATCGCCCATGGCCGATCCATTGTTCGGCAAACCTATCAATTTTTATCTGTTCTCTCTTCCGCTGTATTCGAGCCTGATAGTATGGCTGATGCTTGTGTTTGTCCTGACCCTCGGGATCGTCGGGTTGTCGTTGTTGCGATTGGTCCGCGGCGAAGGCCGGGTAGGGATAACCGAAGAAAGTGAAGAGACCATGCGATCGGCCGTTCGGGTTTTGAGCAGACAGTTGATGATATTGACCGCGCTGCCGCTCTTTGTACTTACCTGGAACTCGGTGCTGAACATCTACCGGCTCATGTTCTCCGAATGGGGTGTGGTGTACGGGGCCGGTTACGTCGATGCAAATGTCCGCCTTATAGGACACGCTATCACCGCGGGGGCGCTCGGCATCACCGGGGTGCTCTTCCTTATTGGCGCGGCGAGAGCTTCCTTCCGGCGGAAGCTCTTTGGCTTCAGGGCGCAGGAAGGCAAGGGAGTGCAGGTGACCGGGAAAATCTTCGTTCTTCCGGCGGTGCTTATCGGAACGATAGTACTCGTCACCGCTATCGTCCCCGGCATCGTCAACGCGCTCGTGGTCAAGCCGAACGAGATCACCCTGGAGGAGCCTTACCTGGCACACAACATCGAGTTTACCCGCAACGCCTATGGATTGTCCGAAGACAGGATCGAGGAGCGGCAGTACCCGGTTGGTACCGATATATCGAGCACGGTTATCGATGGAAACACCCAGACTTTGGAGAATATCCGGCTGTGGGACCCGAGGGCGCTGCAGGCAAATTTGCAGCAGCGGCAGGAGATCCGGCTTTACTACGAGTTTTTTGACGTAGATGTGGACAGATATACCATTGACGGTGACTACCGTCAGATGATGCTTTCCGTCCGTGAGTTGGAGAAGGATGATCTGAATATAGAGTCACAGACCTGGGTGAGCCGGCACCTCTTGTATACCCATGGATATGGTTTGGTGATGCTCCCGGCCCATGATTTTCTGTCCGAGGGCCGGCCGGATCTGTTGATACGCGGTATACCGCCGGAGACAACTGTGGAAGCGCTGGAGGTGACCAGGCCGGAGATCTACTACGGTGAGCGGACCCGGGACCACGTGTATGTGATGACCACCCGGGAGGAGTTTGACTATCCCGCCGGAGAAGCCAACATGTACACCACCTATGAGGGTACCGGCGGCGTTCGGATAGATTCTTTTTTCAAGCGGTTCCTCTTCTCATGGAAGAACGACGGATTTCGCCTCTTCCTCACATCATATATCACCCGGGACTCGCGGGTGATGTTCCACCGTCAGCTTAGTGACCGCTTTTCAACCCTGGCGCCCTTTCTCTCCCTTGATAGAGACCCCTATGCGGTGCTCACTGAGGACGGGAGGATCAAGTATATCTTTGATGCGTACACCACTTCCGCGAACTATCCGTACTCTGAAGTGTATGCGGGATTTCTTGATCATTTTACCGGCGTCAACTATCTCAGAAACTCGGTCAAGGCGGTGATCGATGCGTATGACGGTAGCGTGGATCTCTATATAGTCGATCCTGATGACATCATCGTCCAGACATATAACAGGATATTCCCTGAGCTGTTCAAACCAATGGATGAGATGCCGGAGAATTTGCAGCGGCACATTCGATATCCGGAGGACTACCTGACCGTCCAGGCGGAGATGTACGCCACCTATCACATGACCGATGTAGATGTGTTCTACCAACGGGAGGATGTGTGGGAGTTTGCTACCGAGCGGTACCGGGCGAACTTCCAATGGATTGAGCCCTATTACATGATGTTGAAATTCCCGGATGAAGAGCGGACCGAGTTCGTGCTTGTCCTGCCCTTTACCCCGCAGAACAAGAACGTCATAAACGCCTGGATTGCGGGCCGCTGTGACATTCCTGAATACGGAAAGCTGGTGGTCTACAGGCTGCCGAAGCAGCAGTTCTCAAAGTAACCGCTCGGCGTTGAATTTTATTATTATTTCCGGATTCGAGGAGAATATTCGCTATGCTGTTGATCATGCCGGCGTCGGTCACGCATGCAGGATTAGCGCCTATTACGCTTATTCATCTTCGCCGGGCGATCTGTGAGAAGGAAAACCGTTTCGTTTGCAGATATGCAAGCGTAGTTTGCGATTGACGGCGCAATGAGTCGTCTTTGTGGATGAGAATGAACAGAAGCGTCATCATTTAGAAGAAGGATTAGCAGGGTGACGGTAGTGAGCTATCCACCGGGGTCGGGGATCTGCAGACCTTTCAGCATATAGCGCATCAACGCTTCCCAACTCTCGTAACAGTGGTAGCGAGTGAGCGCACGAATATCGTCAAAAAAAGTCCGGCGGCGTTTGAGCGCATCTCTCAACACACGGTATCGAACGTCGAACAGTTCCAGTACCGTATGAAATAAAAACGCGAGCAGATTCAACGTTACCAAGAAGTTAGCAAGATGCTCTTTGCCATGACCGAAATTATGCTCGAGATTATAGCCCTTGGTTTTCAAAGTATTGTTGTGTTCATTCTCGATCTTCCATCGTGAACGACCTGCATCTACTATCGTAGTCACCGTATGTGCGGTAATGTGATGATCGGTGACGAAGGCGAAACGTTTTCGTATCGCACCCGCTTGATCGGTTATCACCAGTTCACACCAGTTCACGCGCAGTGCGTCGTCACCGTCACGGATCGGAACATCATTCATAAACCGATATGTTTCATACAAACGTTCTTTCCCGGTCCATTGCTTCCGTACTTTCTTGATCACATCAACGCCTTCTTCCGCGTCGTTGATCCATGCATATAAGTATTGATGGGATGATGACTTACAAGTGAACACGTAATGGAATCCTGCATCCATGGCTTCCGCACAGAATGGCTGCTTGGCGTACAGATCGTCACCGAGAAGCGTTACTCCAAGCTGTGCATACTTACCGCCTACACCTCGGATCCATCGTTTTGCCGCATTTATCTCGCAATCCTGTTTCTTATGCCCATCTTGCGGCACGATAAACTCAGGCTCTGCGGCTACAACACGGTTGTTGCCGGTTCGTACGAATACCGGCGTAATTGCGCTGTGGTAATAGGTGGTCCTCCCATCGCGATGCTCTTTGATCGAACACTGATCGCAATGGACCTGTTCGGAGCTATGAAACCATGTCCCGTCCAGCGCAAGCAGATACGTGCCCAAGGCCGTACGGTATTCATCATGCAGGTTGCCTCTTTCGGCAAGCAGGGCATGCACATCAGCGTATACCGGGAAACAATAGTGTGGGGCTACCGGGTCCAGTAATTGGCGTATGCAATTATCCGTCGGGATATCGTCGATACCAAACAGCGTTCTGGCGTTATCACCACCCCAATATTCATGCATCAATTGCTGATGGGACAGGAAGGAGGGGCATTGCAGATAGAATACGGAGAATGCCGACAACGAAGCATCTCGCATCGTATAATGATAGTTTTTCCCGCCTCGCCGGTCGGGAAACGACGCGATCGCGGACTCGAGATATCCCAGTAACGTTGTGAAGGCGACGCCTTCCCCTCCCATACAGTAAGGGTACTAACGTCTGCAAAACATTAATACTTCACATTTGATAAGCGGTTACTTGCGCCTACCAAACCGCCGAGCGGTTACTTTGAGAACTGCTGGTTCCCGGTCTGCATTGTTGACACGAGCATCGGGAGACGTTACAGTTGACTCAACGTTGCTGTACGTTTGTTCCGCTTCTGCCGCCCCGGCTCTCGCCCCGGGGCGTTTTTTTGTGTAATCCGCCATACATCACCGCCCGGCCCCGACGGGTTCAATAACGCGGGGACGCATAAATTCTTGAACGTCGGCCGGATCGAAAAGCAACGTTTTTCCGCGTTTGAAATGCCGAACGTCGCGGGCGCTGCATCGTTTGTACCAATACGACTTGCTTAGCCCCGTACGCTCGACGAGCTCCGGCAGGGTAATTAAATCTTGAAAATTATCAGTTTGTTCGTGGGTGTCCATAGCACACCTCCGTTCTTGGTTTCCCAAGTCGGAAGCGCGCCGTTAGGCGGGCTGTAAACGCTGGGTAGCGTTCACCACCGGCTCAAGGCCGGTTTCTCCAAAAGGCGGCAACGCCGCCCGGTCTATCTATTTCGCGCGCATTAACGCACGTCGAAAGCCTTCGTTACTCTCATGCACCGCACGACTAAACGCCGCGTGTTCTCTGCCGGTTCTTTCGAAACCGGTCACGACAACGGTATCGGCCGCGTCCAGGTCGCCGGATAGCGCCGCTTCGATCGTCGCCGGGGGCAGATTCAACCGCTTGGCGGCTGTCCCTGGAACCATTCCCAAGGATCGCAAGAAACGCCGCGTCAGGTATCGACTTGCCGCGCGGTGATCCATATGGTGACTGTTTCGCGCTACGATCTCGACGGTTGCCATATTTGTACTATGGCATAAAACCGCACCTAATGTCAAGAGCTTTCTCAAACTTTCTTTATGTAACTTCTTTTATGTCAACACTTTACGTTGACACCTACCGTGAAACACGGCTTATAAAATCGTTCGCCCAATCGTTCGCCCGAGGGATGAAAACAAGGGTAAAATGTTGAAAATCATTGAAATAAAAGCCGTAGGTCTACTTGCATAAATGCCTATTCTGTAGTAAGTTATGATAAATATTGAAACCGACGGATAAGACAAGAAAGGACAACAAGCGGCCTTCTAAGCCGTGGGTCGCAGGTTCGAGTCCTGCTGGACGTAATATGAACAAGCATGAAAACGAGATTGTTTTCGAAGTAACTCAAGAGGCTGATGGCGGTTTCGTCGCGGAAT
>CAZHXC010000277.1:0-5306 GCA_964536145.1 uncultured Spirochaetales bacterium
AACTCGTATCCCGCTGTTCGTTCGCAGCAGGTGAGGTAATCGTCAACTCAGGCGAAGTTGCGTCGAAAAGGACGGTTCGCGTTATCGAAGTGGTCTTACCTGCGAGATCGGTAACGGTAGCGGTGTAGATATAGGTGCCGTTCTCTAGAGCTTGCTCCGCCGGGCTATCCTGGTTTCTTGGGAGATCAGTCAGCTCCCATTCCCAGGTCACCGGATCGATACCCGATGTCACATCCGGCGTTAGGACAAGCGTAACCGCCTCTCCACCGTCTTTGCTCTGCAGCAGGTCAATGCCGGTAATTCCGTTCGTGTCGGACGCGGTGCCACTCAGTGTGAATCCCGTATTTTTCACCTGGACCGCCGTCGTCCCTATAACGGTTTCAACAATCTCCGGATGCGCAAGGTCGAAGGAAAAATCGACGCTTGTTATGTCGCTGCTGTTTCCCGCAACATCGAACGCTTGAGCCGAAAGCGTATAATTATCCTCTGGGATCGTCGACAGGTCGAGTGGTATCGACCAGGTAAGGTTTCCTTCCGCCACCCGCCATTCCGGATCAAAAACGCTCTCTCCGGTGGATCGATTGGTAAGCCGGACCCGAACCTCTCCTACATTGCCGGTGTTGTCGGATGAGACACCGGCAACGGTCATTGCGCTCCCCGCTATACGCGCTCCATCTGTTGGGGTAGTAATCTCTACAACGGGAGGTGCGTTATCGATGACAAAGTTGCGGGTCAGGCTGCTGATGAGATTCGAGGCGTCCTTCACCAGGATTTCAGCGTCGACACGTTCTGCACCGTCAGTGAGAATGTTAACGCTATATAAGGTAGTATAAACCGATACACCGTCTACCAAGTCCGTCGATTCATCCACCTTGGTCACCTCGGAAACAAGGGGATCACCGCCAGCCTGTTCGCTTGTCGTTACGGTAAGGGCGACTCCGGGGTTGTCGTCCTCGACGACGACGGAGAGGACAACATCTCCTGATTCGTCGACGCCAAGGTAGTTACCCGACGGGGTGATGCTTGTAATCCGCGGGGCGCCGAGGTCAACGAGGAATCCGAAAGGGAGGACCGATTCGATTCCTTTCATGTCACTCACGGCCAACGCTCCCTGGTACCGCCCGGGAAGAAGCTCATTCTCACCGGTCAGATTGAACTGGAACGACATATACAGACCGTCTCCGGGAGAAGCGAAGTCGGACCCGGGGACCACACGGGCAAAATCCGGATCGTCATCGCTCGTTATGCGTAGGAATATGCTGCTCGAATCGATACCTTCCTTGTCATCCATCGCCGAGGCGAATATGGGAACCCGCTCGCCGATCACGTTTTCCAGGAGAGGCCTCTCATCATCCAGGTTCATGAGCGAGATCTGCGGCTTGTCCTCGTTCGAATCGTACTGAAAACCCATTTCCAGATCAGCCGCGTCGGTTGAAACGCGCTCGCCGGCAGGCGATGTGAGCATCGATGAGCTGAAATTGGGAATGGGGACCCCCTCCTGGTCCCAACGGCCGATGTCGCTCATGGCGGGGAAAAGAACACCGCTCGGAAGCAGCGGCCAGATGTCCGCCGCGTGATACTGGTAGGTATTCACCTGCCCCGCGGCATCGGTGGCAAGAACCCGGTACAGGTAGTTCGTTTTGTCGGTGAAACCTTCATCGAAAGGTATGCGTACAAACCACGACCGGTCACCTTCGGCCTGTTGCCGCGCTATGACCGTTCCCGGGTTGGCCGTTAACACTTCAACAAAGACGCTCGATATGGGAGATGCGTCCCACACCTCTCCCTGAATGATGATGTAGTCGCTGTACGTAAGCCCCGGATACCGGTCCTGCGGAGAGGTAATGAGCACCACAGGCGGTTTCCGGTCGATCTGCACGTTGACGAAGGCAGGAGCGGAAACTTTGCCGGTCGCATCGGTCGCAACCGCCTGTACGTTGAGCGTTCCCTCGGAAGAGACCTTGTTCATGGGAACGGTTGCCGACCAGCGTCCTTCCGCGACGTGCGCGCTCACAGAGTTGCCGGGCCAGCTGATCTCGACGCTCACCGTGGATATGTCGTCAACAACCGTTCCCGCAACGACGAAATCGCTGCGTTTATACTCAGCCGTCGAGATTGACGGCGTCGTAATGGTGATTTCCGGAGGCTTGATATCAACTTCAGGGCCGAGGCCTATTTCAAAAAGATCGCAGGAAGTCGAAAACAATGCGACAATCATCGCGACCGATATCGCTCCCACGCTCCAGAATCTGTATGCCGGGTTTTTCTTTTTCATCTGGTACTCTCTCTCATCCCAAGGTCTCGGCCACCCAATTTAGCAATGATGGGCATGATCGCACGGAATATACGCAACAATCGCTCAAACGACACTATCATGCGCTTTTTTTCTCCCGCACCTTATATAATTTCGGGCAAACCATTCAAATTTAGCACCTGTTCTTACTTTTTCACGGGAAAAAAACCGGGAGTAATCCGATTTAGTAATTCCACAAGCAGCAGATGAAGAACTCTTGAATGCTTTGGGAATTGCGCGTTCACAGGGGGCGACTTTACACAATAGCCCGTATCTGGTTTATTAGCTTCTAACAGGAGGTCCGGCAGTGGCGATATCAGACGGCGTACGTCAATCGATGAAGAGCTCCTCATGGGTGCGGGCGATGTTCGAGACAGGTATAAGGCTGAAAAAAGAGCATGGAGCAGAAAACGTCTTTGACTTCAGCCTGGGTAACCCCGATCTCGAACCACCCCCCGAGTTCCACCGGGAAATCAGACGGATAATCGATGCAAACCCCCGGGGTCTCCACGGTTATATGCCAAACGGCGGCTATCCTGATGTGCGGGCGGCCATCGCGAATCATGTCAGCGCAGAGTACGGCGTGTCAATGACCGGAGACAATATCATCATGTCCTGCGGCGCCGGCGGAGCGATGAACGTGATACTCAAATCGATCCTCAACCCCGGAGATACCGTCCTTACCTGTACGCCGTTCTTTATGGAGTACAGGGCGTATGTTTCGAACCACGGTGGGGAGCTCGTCCTCGTGGATGGAAAGCCGAATTTTGACCTCGACGTGGACGCTCTCGAGAATGCGATTGACCGGCGTACCGCAGCTGTCATCATCAATGTGCCGAACAATCCATCGGGCAAGGTATACCCTGAATCGACAATCGAAGCGCTTGGGAAGATGCTTGGGCGCAAGAGCGAGGAAACCGGAAGAACAATCTACCTGATCAGTGACGAACCGTACCGGAGGATCGTGTACAACAACAAACCGGTGCCGAGCGTGTTTCGCTACTATTCCGAATCGATTGTAGCGAGCTCCTACTCGAAGGAGCTCTCCATAGCCGGCGAGCGGATCGGGTGGATCGCTGTCTCACCGGATGCCTCCGATTTGGAAGAATTGATGAGCGCACTCGTGCTCTGCACCCGTATTCTCGGGTTTGTAAACGCACCCGCGTTGATGCAACGGGTGGTAGGCGCCATACCGGGACACGGCATCGACATCGAGCCGTACGTAAGGCGAAAAGATCTGCTCTGCGACGGACTCAGGAAAGCAGGGTATGAGTTTAGTGACCCCGACGGCACCTTCTATCTCTTTCCAAAGGCGCCGGGAGGAGATGATATGGCCTTTATAGAAGCGCTGCAAGAGGAGCTTGTATTAACGGTTCCCGGTCGGGGGTTCGGTACGCCAGGCCACTTCCGCATCTCATACTGTGTCGATGAGCGGGTTATCGAGCGCGCGCTGCCTGCGTTTGAAAAGGTGATCCAACGCTTCTAAAACACTTCGGAGCGAATGCCAAAGGCTATCTTTGGTTTTATCCCACCTTCCACATCCGATGATATAAACCACAACTGCCCCTCAACGTAAGCGGAAAACGAGTTGAATATATTCCACTGCACAATTTCCACCCTCGCAAGCTCTATCTGAGCGACAACCGCCCCAAGGACTATTGCCGTTGTGTCCGATTCTTCCGCACCCTCCATGGTGAAGTAAGAGAAATTGGCGCCTACAGCTACACTTGATGAGAGGAAATTCCAGTCGGGACCAAAAAAGTAACCGTAGGGCAACGTCGCGATATTCGCTAACAGTTTCGCCCCGAGCACCATCCCGGAAAATCTTCCTCCCGAGGGGGAGTTTCCTATGAAGGCCGACAGCTTCACGTTGTTATCAAAAAAGGTGAGACCCGCTCCGGTCTCGAAAAAGGTTGCGCCAAGAAAATGAACATCAACGTAGAGTCCCTGGATAAACGACGGTACGGCGTATTGGGACTTGTCACCCTTCCTGAGTGCGACTACAACCTCCGCAAGGCCGTTCGCATCGTAGGCTGTCCCTGATAATGATATCTTCTCGTTAAACCGCATCCCCTCTTCAGGGTACACCAAATTCACCGACGGCGGCGTATCATCAACTCTGATCTGCGTCTTGGCCACCGCAGTTTCGTCGTTTCTGAAGCGCGCTCTGACCATCAGGTTGAGGAGCCCGTCCTGCAGATCCTGAGTCTCGAGCCGGAACTTCCATTCCTCACCGCCTTTCACCGGGCTAAAAGATTTCCCGTTGTCGATACTGTATTCCACCCTGGTCACTTCCAGAGCTTTCAGAAACTGCTTCGCTTCTCGCTCATCCTCGGGTATTGACCCCGTGATGTACCCTGCCCGGCCTTCAATCCACGGTCTGTTTCTCGCAAAATCTCCGGCGTCAAAGTTTTCGATGGCTATCCAGGGCCCCGTCTTCCGGTAATCGATCATCAACTCTTCAGTGCGGATAATCCCCCCGTCCGCGAGTTGTGCCTCAACGACGACAAGATGGGATCCTTCTGCAGTCAATTGTTCCGGCCGGCACTGATGGGTGAAGTAGCCGTCTGCGGTGACCTCGAGAGCCTCAAACAGCTCTCCGTCTACATAGAGAGCCACCTTCTGCGGCGGTGAGGGTGAATTGACACGTCCCTGCAGTGCAAATTCCCCGGAGAATCGTTCCCCCTGCGCTGGAAAGAGAATCTCGATGGTACTGATCTGTACCGATTCAATCTTCTCGAAGTTTCTCGAAATGTAACCGACGTTGTTCGCACGGTCGATCGCCGTTATCTGCAGATTGTACAATCCCGGTGGTAAATCCGATAGATCGATGTTTTCGAGAATGACCTCGTCAGGAGGCAGATCCTGCGTTATTGCCGGCGGTCCGTCCTTGAACATCGCCGCGTAATCGGTCGGTTCGAACGCCGCACTATCGTCGGCGCCCGCGGCGCCGACGTCGGCGGCATCTTCACCACCGTTCGCATCAGAGCCGCCGGCGCCGGTCTCGTCGCCG
>CAZHXC010000278.1:0-2040 GCA_964536145.1 uncultured Spirochaetales bacterium
TAGCGCTATATGTAGCGGCGGGACAACCACGATTTCGAGGGATTATGGTTGCGGGACAGCCTCAATTACTGTCTATACGATGGCACCGCCTATTCAATCCCGCTTCTCACCGCCAATTTCGGACGGATAAGGCAAAACCCCGAACTCCCGCATGAACTCCGTCATTTTTTCGATTCCTCTCTCGATGCTGGCCTCTGCTTTCGAGGCACGCGCCAAGGAGGGATCGCCCCCGGCCCCGGATATGCAGTAGTCCTGAAAGTGCGGATAGGTAATAAAACCGTCAGCCGCGGTGAACCTCGCATAAAAATCGATCGCTTTTTTCGGCGCCTCTGATGCCGACACCCAGGAGCTCTTTTCTATCTCTCATCTTTTGCTCGTATCCTTCGACGGCGGATAACCCACCATCCGGAGCACGCGCAGGTCGTTTTTCACGATATCATCGGCCTGTTCTGCCAACTCTCCCGCGTCGTCACTGTCGGCGCGAACCGCACGCCCGGCGAGCTTGTCGAGCTTACCGCTCACAAGCTCGGTTGCCATTTTGGCGGCGAGGTCCGGGGGCACGTCCCGGCCTTCATCGAACATCGAGTTGAGCCTGTCGGCGGTCCATCGCCGGCCTTCTTCGCTCACAATCTGGTACTCCACCAGAGCAGTGCGCACAAGCCCCGGACTCATCGCAAAAACCTTTACCCCACTGTCTTCCAGCTCCAAAGCCATGGTCTCGGTAAAACGCATAACCGCCGCTTTCGAGGAACCGTATGCCGAACCGTATTTGATTGGAGACGCCGTCCCTCCGCCAATGAAATTTATGATGTAGCCCCGTCTGCGTTGCAGCATTTTTGGCAGGATGACGTGTGAGCAGAGGAATACACCGTATACATTTACGGTGATATCGGTGAGCCACGCCTCCGGCGATACCTCGGACACCGGACCGATGGCCGCGTAGCTGCCGGCGTTGCTTACCAGGATATCGATAGGACCGAGCTCCCTCTCCACCCGGTCCGCCATTGCCTGCAAAGCGTGCTTGTCGGTGACGTCCGCGGGGATCGCCAAAGCCGTGCCGCCTGATTGTGTTATCTCATCGGCAACAATATCAAGCTGGGCCGCCGTACGTGATACAAGAGCCACTTTGGCCCCGTGGGACGCATACTCCTTTGCGATAGCCCGGCCGATACCGCGACCCGAACCGGTTACTACAGCCACTGCCGATTTTAATTCCATAGAGCACACCTCGCATAATAGTTTATTATATGTCTTCGATATTTCGCTTGTGAGCTTCGATCTCTCCGAGTTCAACGCGTTTCACACAACGGGTGATTGCGAGATGGCTTGGAGCATCGATACCCACCTCTTTCCCTTTCGCCGCTACAAGACCGTTGATGTAGTCAATTTCCGTTCGCCGTCCTTTCACAACATCCTGCCCGGTCGACGGACGCCCCTTTTCGCTCATACGCGCCAGGCCGGCAAGCATCGCGTTCTCCACCTCTTCCAGCGCCGCCTCATTTCCCTCTCCGGCGGCAAGCCACTTCTGTGGTGGAAGACCGCGGATATTCTCGAGCTTGTACCCGAGGGCCTGCCCTACCTTTACAGCTTCCGCGCCAAGCCTGATGGAGAGCCGCCGGGAAACCTCCCATTCCAGCACTTCTTTGCCTGTCATCCCCGTCGCCGCGGAAATACCGTTCCCCATGGAGTTCATGGTCAGCTTGGACCAGCGGTCGCCCCACAGGTTGGTGGTTGGTTTTGCGCTGTCTACGTAGCTTAGGAGCCGGACGATTTCCTGTACCCGGTCGGTAATGCTCCCATGCACCTCCCCGACACGAAAGACGGTATAGGTGGTCCCCCCGGGCTTCTGAGTTCGCATGACGTGGCCGGCCTCATAGGCGTCTACACCGATGGTGCTCGCGATGCAGCCGACCACCCTGCCCCAGCCGACGATGCAGGCGATGCGCTCTTCATTGATGCTGTTCTGCAGCGATACCACAAAGCCGTCCGGCGCCAGATACTGCCTGATCATCATCGTCGCCCATTCGGTATCGTAGGACT
>CAZHXC010000278.1:2050-5301 GCA_964536145.1 uncultured Spirochaetales bacterium
CGATATCGTCGGGTGTCTTGAAAAGGCTCTGTACTTCGTGCAAGTGAATGGCGTTTACAGGTACCGAATGCTCCCCCTGCGTGCCGGTCAACCGGATGCCGTTGCGTTTTATGTAATCTATATGATCGGGCCACGGGTCGATCAGCGTGACATCTTCACCGGCCTTTGCAACCAACCCGCCAACGTAACCGCCGACTGCACCGGCGCCCATAAAAATAATCTTCCGCCCCATAATTTCGACATTGTACCACACAGCGGGAGGCAGCGCCACGGCCCTACCTGATTGCCTGACCGCCGGCCGGCACGAACGGCCATTTACACCTGCACCGGCCGTCGGATTATTGACAGCTATCCTGAGCACTTGTAGCATCCACCAATGATAGAGTTCACACGCAAATCACTATTGGAAAGAATTCCTGACCCTTCAAAGGAATATGACGTGATCGTGGCCGGTGGCGGCCCTGCGGCCATTGGCGCCGCGCTCGCGGCGGCGAGAGCGGGAGCCGAAACCGCCATTTTCGAGAGCCGCAGTCAATTCGGCGGAACGGCAACCGCTGCACTCTGGATGTGCATCAACTGGCTCTACAGCGACAACGACGAGACCGGCCGGGGCGGAGTCCACAAGATCCTGATCGACAAGATCAAATCCTACGGCGAGGTGGCAAGCCGGCCCGGCAAACGTGGCGTTCGGGGCAAGGTCAACGGCGGCAATCTGGATGTACACCCCGAGTATTTGAAGCTTGCACTGTTTGAGCTCTTCGAAGAGTTCAATGTGGACTACCTGCTATACAGTCCGATTACTAATGTGATCATGGAAGGAAACAGGGTGACCGCAATCGAGGTAACCGGGAAAGAGGGTGTATTGCGGTTTCACGCCAAGACGGTCATCGACGCCACCGGTGACGGCGACGTCGCCTTTCGAGCGGGATGTGAAATGATAGAAGGCCGGGAGGAAGATGGGCATCATATGCCCTCCAGCCTGGTGTTTGCCCTCGCCGGCGTGGATACCGATAGGTTTTTCGACTACCTCTACAATCACGGTGGCGATGAGGCGTTTCGAACCCTCGTTTCCGGAAAACGCCCAAAGAGTGGATATCTTCTTACATCATGGTACGGCTTTGACCGGACCACGATACCCGGTGTCGTCTCAGTCAACAACGGAGGCTGTGCCGATTTGAACCTCGATGCCGCGGTGACCGGCGACCTCACGGCTCTTGAGCGACTCGGTATCCAGATCGCCCATGATTTCGTGTATTTTGTGAAAGAAGAAAAAGTCCCGGGTATGGAGCGCGCAGTTCTCATGCGGACCGGATCATTCGTGGCGGTGCGGGACACTAGACGTCTGGTTGGCGAGTATGTTCTCACCGAAGACGACGTGATGCGAGGGGCCGACTTCGAAGACAGGATTGCCAGAAAGTACGGCTATATGGACGCGGTAGGTTACAAAGTCGGCGAGGCGATCAAACAGGGCACCTCCTATCCGTTTCGCAGTTTGTTGCCCAAGGAAGTAGAGAACCTGCTCGTCGCAGGCCGGTGCGGATCTGCGTCCTTCTACGCGCACTCCGGAGGGAAGAGCATGGGCAACATGCTCGCTATCGGACAGGGAGCCGGTGCCGCCGCTGCATTTGCTGTCCGGGACGGCTCTCATGTCCGTAACGTCGATATCGGGAACGTGCAGGAGTATCTCAGGAACGACGGCGTTGACGTCTGAGAAGCAAGCCGCCAGCCTTCGCGCCGTCTGCACCGTCCGAGCCAGCGGTCGTCAGCCTTCGCCGGCGCACCCCACCCTCAGCTCTCCGCCGCCTTCTTTATGCAGCTCAGGTCCTCGAGCAGTGCTTTCCTGGTGGAGCCTTTGAACATCGGACCGGTTAACACCCACATGAGCTTTGCGCCAAGGGTCTGCGGCGTTCCCCGAAAGCTCATCGAGAGAACAGAACCGTTGCCGTCTTCCTTCACCTCGGTCTTTGTCTCATACACGGCTCCGTGGCTTTCGGCCCGCGTCTCGTATGACTCGTTCTCCACCACGCCGGTGATCCACATCACCTCGGTTGCCTCTTTTCCAAACATCACTCTGGTTTCGCGCCACTTCAGTCCGACAAGCCCATCGGTCGGCTTCTCGAGCACCTCCACCTTTGAGATGCCATCGATCACGTCACCGGCGTTTTCGATGTTCGAAATAAGGCGCCACACTTTTTCCTTTGGCGCATCAATCTCTACTTGAACAGAAAGATTCATTGCCCGCTCCTTATTGTATTCCTCTCCCTCTCCAAAGGTGCTTATTTTGCAGTGAGGTTCCAGTCCAGCGCGCTCTTCACCGCCTTGACGACCTCCGCATCCACCTCGGAAGGATCTGAGATGCGGATACGGTGCCCGAATTTCTGATAGCTGCTCTTATGCTGTTCGATCCTGCCGTCGGTTGCCGTTTGATCCGGAAGCGCAAGCTTGATATCCACGGCCGCGTTGGTCCGCGGGGCGAAGATGGCAAACTGTGACTTCGCCCTGAGGCTTGTGTAGGTCTTGCAGATTACCGTATCAACGCCGCTTCCGAGCGCAGTGCTGACAGACATGAGCTTGTCGTAGATCGGCCTGAGGTTTTCCTTCTTGCCCGAGTACAGCGCTTCGACCAGGCTTTCGTCATGGTTATCAGCCTCCAGACGGGCGGGATCGGTCACTCCCCACGCGACCATCTGGGCATATCCGTGGGTTAACCCATGTTCATTTTTCATATGTTCGAGAAGCAGCTTGAACCCCGTTATGCCTGAGTCTTTCGCAATTGCAACCCACTCATCAAACCTTTTTCCGGTCCGCTCTTCGAAATTGGCCCTCATAGCCTGGAACATCTCATATGGCGATGTTATTGTTGCCATTGATAATCCCTCCTGTCATGCCAATTAATATTACTTAATTTATAATAATAGTGTCCACTCATCCACTGCGGTTTCCAAATACGGAACCATATCCTCCCAGAAGGGGACGTTGTAGGCGCACTTCAACCAGCCGTTTTTGTTTCTATAGTAATCGATAACCTCGAAGGGCTGGTTACCGGTTAAGGGCCGATCGATAACTGAAGGATTTCGGATCAATCGGTAGAATTCAAAATAGACCTGATCAGCAACGATCCATTCTTCCTGCGTATCGAGTGCCCGCCGGTTTAGACGTAAGGCTGACTCTGATTCCGGTGCGTCTTGATTCAAGGAGTAGAACAGGATGTTTGTATCGAAGCTCTTCATCAGCATCTCTTATCGGTAAGC
>CAZHXC010000279.1:0-1955 GCA_964536145.1 uncultured Spirochaetales bacterium
GGCGTAAGTATCGATAATATCGATAAGTGGTTTGAAGCCGGCGCGGCGGCGGTTGCCGTTGGAGGGGAGTTGACCAGAGAAGCTGTGGCCAAATCTGACTACGATCTCCTGGAAAAAACCGCCAGAGAGTTTGTCACCAGGGCAAAAGCCGCCAAGCAAAAAATAAAAGGGTAAGTAACATGTTTGATCTCATCACATTCGGCGAAGTAATGATCAGATTATCCACGCCTGATTTCAAGCGGCTCGAGCAGACGACCAGCCTCGATGTCAACGTCGGTGGTACTGAAATGAATGTCAGCGTGGCCGCCTCGAGGATCGGATTGAAGAGCTCATTTATTACCGCGCTTCCGCCCAATTCTCTTGGCAGGATGGTAGCCAACAAAGCCCGGGAACACGGTGTTGATACCACTGACATCATATGGTCTGAAAATGAGCGGGTGGGGCTCTACTTTGTGGAGTTTGGTGCCGCGCCTCGTGGGACGGCGGTGCTCTACGACAGGGCCGACTCCGCCGCCACAAAGATACAACCCGGCTCCATCGATTGGGAAAAGCTCCTTTCGAACACCAGGGTGTTCCATACCACCGGCATCACCCCGGGTATCAGTGAGAACTCAAGAAAGGTTGCCATCGAGGCACTGTCCGCCGCCAAAAAGAAGAACGTGCTGGTAAGCTTTGATGTCAACTACAGAGAACGTCTCTGGAGCCAGGTAGAGGCTCGCGAGGTTCTCGTCCCGATGATGGAATATGTCGATGTCCTCTTTGTTTCAGAGACCGATGCCACCCGCATCCTGGGAATTGAGGAAGGCGAATCCCAAAAGATGATCGAGTCGATTTTTGATAAGTTTGGGACAAAAGTCATCGTCACCACGGCGAGTGGCGCGAGCATCAGAGAAGGCAAAGGACATGCAGCGGCCGCTTTCGCCGGAGGCCGCTTTTATACCGAACGCGGCTATAAGGTCGTGACCGTCGACAGGATTGGCGCGGGTGATGCCTTTGTCGCCGGTTTTCTGTACGCTTATCTTTCAGAACGGGAGAATATCCAGCGTGCCCTGCAATACGGTGTGGCCATTTCAGCCTTGAAGCACACCTTCCCCGGAGACATAAGCTGGATTACTCTCGAGGAAGTTGAGCGTCTGATTGCGGAGAAAGAAAGCCAGGAAATAACCCGCTGAGCTAAGTCGACCCAAACGCGTCCGCCATTCTCAAGGCATCGATAATCCGTTCCGGGGTCAGCTCAAACCTTACGTTGTGCAGGTAGCTCTCTCTGTTTGCAAAGACAGGTCCAATGGCTTTCTCCAGTTCTTTATCGGTAACATCCGTCAGGCCTATCTCAGCCAGCGTAACGGGCAGTCCGACCGACCTGCAAAACGCATACACCTCTTCTATCAAAGACTGCGGTCTGCTTTCGAGGATTAGCCCCGCAAGCGTCCCGATGGCTACTTTTTCACCGTGATAGTATTCGTGCGTTCCCTCGAGATTGCAGAGACAGTCATGGATGCCGTGGGGCGTCGAAAGGCCGCCTGACTCGAAACCAAGACCGCTCAGCAGGGTATTGGCTTCAATGACGTACTCGAGGGCAGGGCTGACGATGTTGTTTTCACAGGAGATTTTGGCTGCCAAGCCGTACTCGAGAAGCGTATCGTAGCAGGTGTTGGCGATGGACATGAGGGCCCGGAGATTGAACCCGCCGGATATGTTTTCGAAAAAAGATCCGGCACAGGTCTCCGCTTCAAACCGGGTTGCCAAGGCATCGCCCATTCCTGAGACCAGAAATCTGACAGGCGCTTCAGCGATGATTTTGGTGTCGACCAACACATAATCCGGATTGTTCGTCGTGAAATAATCCACAACTGCGCCTTCATCGTCGTACACCACGCAGGCGCTCGCTGTCGGTGCATCCGTGGCGGCTATAGTGGGAGCGGCGATGTATTTCGCACCCAGCTGATACGCGACAA
>CAZHXC010000279.1:1965-5281 GCA_964536145.1 uncultured Spirochaetales bacterium
TCGCGGTGTCGATGGCCTTCCCGCCGCCCATCCCCATGACGAAGTCATACTTCCTGTCCTTTATCGATTGATATATCCTGTCTATTTCCTCCCAGGTACACTTACCACCGAATTTTTCGTGTTCGACGGTGCATATCTTTTCCCACGCCCGGAGATTCTCCGGAATGATCCGTTTCACGGCGGTATTCGTGGCAAGAATAAAGAGCTTCTTCTTTTCGAGCTCATCAATTCCGCCGAAATCCCTCATGATGTCTTTTCCCTGCAGATAGCATCGCGGAAAGATTGCCTTTTTTATCATTGGAAAACCTCTCTTTTGTTATTTTCCGAATCATTTCATGTATTGCCTCGGCCGCTCGAGTACGAGTATTCTCCGTCCGCTTCTGAAAACGCTCACTGCCCCGGTCGACTGTGAAACAACCACCGCCACCGCGTCTGTGATTGCGGTTATGCCGGAAGCGGCTGAGTGCCGCGTACCCAGGCCGGCCGGCAAAGCGTCACCGTCTTGCCGCGGAGTGAGGAATGCCCCGGCGGTCATTATGACACCGTCGCCTCGCAGGATAAATGCGCCGTCTATTGCGGCAAACTCCTTAATCGTCTCTTCAAGGAACGGGTCTATGATCGATCGCTCGTCATCGGAATAACCGTGAAAGGGATTCATAACGAGTTGCCGGGACGATTCCAACACCGCCTCATAGTTCCCGATGATAAAGATCGTACCGATCGGCCGCCCTTCTCTTCCCTCCCTCGAAATGTCGATCGCGATCTGCAGGACGCGCTCCATCACATGCGGGGCGATGTCCCCGAGGATAGCGTCATCAGATATGGGGAGTACCGGTGAAAACTCGGACCCGACGTCAATGACCATCATCGTGTCCAGAAAATCGGAGCCCGGCGCACCTGATACGCTTACAACCCGATCTCCCGAGTGAAAAAGCCCGGCGGAGACGCCAAAGAGAAGTGACACGTCTACCTGTTTCATCCGGTCAAGGCCCGGGAAAGGCACAACGAGGACGTGCATGTATCCTTTATCCTCCGGACGGTCTTTCTTGCCGTCAGGAAGCACAAGGACAATCCGGCCTCTTTCGGGAATTTCAGAAAGCCAGCCGGCAGAGGTGAACGCATTCGCGTGGAGGAGCAACGCAACCGCACGCACTTCATCGGCCACCGCGAGAGCATGGTTCAAGATCATCACGGTCAGCCGCCGCTTATTGATTTCCGGCGCAACTTTGCGGCTTAAGCTCTGCAGAGCCCGATACAGCTCAGCAGTTGTAGTCGCAGCCAAAATCGCGTTGCGCGTATCCTCGTTTCTCAGGAGACGCGCGATTTCCGCCAGGACCACGAGATGTTCTTCAGGCCGATCTTCGTCACCGAGAATGAGAAATATGAGATGTACCGGGTCACCGGTACCGAAGGGTATTCCGCTGTTGCTCAGACCGATCGCGAGGATCAGCCGACCGAGCCCCGCTATGCGCCCATGGGGGACCGCAACCCCCGAGACGAGCCAGGTGCTCACCATCTCCTCTCTTTTGCGGATTGCATCCAGGACACTCTTCCTGTGGAGATCAGACCGACTCCTGCACGCAGCATCGACGAGCTCTCCGAATGCCGCATCTTTCGAGCGTCCTTCGAGGAGTACAATCTTCTCAGGATTGAGGTAATCGCCGAGATTCATAAGCAAGTGTACCAGACTTGGGCCGTTCCTTACACACGGCCGGCGAGAGCGCGATTCTTCTCGTAGGCCATCAGCTCATCCCTGGTGAGTTTACCTGCTTCCAGCGATATACCGAGCTTTTTTTCCAACTCGGCTACCAGCGCGTCACGGAACTCTTCAAGCTCTGGCGCCTTTCCGGACTCTTCTCCCACACTTGTCATTGGCTCGGTGGCTTTGTCCTTGATCTCAGCCGGTACCCATATTACCTTGAAGAGCGCTTCCACATCCATGCGGTCAAGGAACGCTACCACGTTGACGACATAGAGATTCTCGATCTCAGCCAACAAGATTGTCGCAAGTTTTTTCCCGTGCGCCCGTATTGCCCCCTGATGTTTGTACCAGGCATCGGCTACCCCGAGTGATTTGAACACATCGGCGAACAATTGACCTATGGTGCGGAATGCTTTATCGCTCGATTCGAAGGCCGATTTGTCGAACACCATCTGCACATTCACCGATGCATCGGGATCAATAAACACCAGCGTCCGCTGTCCGGTGACAATTACGTGTTCGAGTGCCGGGCAATCTTCCTTTATCTCGTTTATGAGGTTTGCGAAATTGCCAAGGCAGATAATGGCACGGGCCCCGGAGTCTTTCAGGATAAAGCTGATCTCCCTGCCCTTGTACATCGTGTTGAATGGAACGGCAACTGCGCCGAGTTTTTGGATTCCAAAGAAGCTGAAGGCAAACTCCGGAATATTTGGAAGCATCAGCGCGACCCGGTCGCCCTTCTGTATACCGAGTTTTTGCAGACCGCCTGCAACACGGTTTGCATTCTCATCGAGCTCCCGGTAGCTGTACGCCTTCCCTTCAAAGCTGATAGCCTCGCGTTTCCTGTACCGACTCGTGATTTCTTCGAGAGTTTTCGCGAGCCCCATCGGTACAACGCCTTCGGTCTTTTTCTTTCCCAACATCACTCTCTCTCCACAAGACGCAGATCAACCGCCTCTCCGCGGAGCTCGTTTCTCAAGACCTTGCCGGTCGCGCTCTTTGGAAGGCTCTCCACAAACTCCACAATTTTGGGTTGCTTGTACGGCGCCATGTTCGTAGCGCAGTGCTCGACAACATCGGAGTGATTCATCTCGGCTCCCTGCTCCAGTACCACAAAAGCTTTTACGAGCTCTTCCCCGCGCTTGTCTTTGGCAGCCACCACCGCAGCGTCTGCAATCTTCTCGTGGAGCATCAGCACCTCTTCCACCTCCCGCGGCGAAATGTTGAACCCTCCACGAATAATCAAATCTTTCTTGCGATCGGTGACAAAGAAAAATCCGCCGCCATCTCTATACCCGAGATCTCCCGTATGAAACCATCCGTCTGCGCTAAACGCTTCGCCGGTTGCCTCATCGTTGTTCCAGTAACCCGGGCTCACGGTGTCGCTTCGAATTACGATTTCTCCCACCTCTCCGTCCGGAAGATCACCATCGTTTTCATCCACCACTTTCATCTCCACTCCCTCGGCCGGCGGCCCGATGCTCCCCTCCTTGAACTCCCCCCTCACGCCGTTGCAGGATACACTCGAGGTTGTCTCGGTCAGGCCGTAGCCTTCGACAATCTGTGTCTCAAACACCTGCATGAACTCACGAAGGGTTGCAAGAGGGAGCGGAG
>CAZHXC010000280.1:0-3110 GCA_964536145.1 uncultured Spirochaetales bacterium
CGGTGGTAGCCGTATTGTTCGCGCACTGCCTGCGTAGTCATCGCCGAGGACGGCACCTGGGGCCTCGGTTTGACGATACACAGCGGCCCAGTGTTGAGCCTGATCAATGAACACTTCGCTCCCCTGCTTGTGGGCGAAAACTGCATGGCAACGGAGAAAGCCTGGGATCTGATGCGACGCGCATCTGCCCCATATCACACCGCCGGTATCCCGAGCTATGCCATCAGCGCTGTTGATAACGCTCTCTGGGACCTGAAAGGCAAGATTCTCGGCCGACCGGTCTACGAGCTCCTCGGCGGACCGCAAAAGGATAAAATCTTCTGCTATGCGAGCAATACCGATATTTCCTACGGGACCGAGAACAGCATGGAGTGGTTCCTTGAGCTCGGATTCAAAGCCGTCAAGCTCTTTGCCCGTCACGGGGCTGAATCAGGAATCGAAGGTATTCGCAAAACCGAAGAACTTGTCGCGCGTACACGTGAACAGATTGGCGATAACGTCGAGCTCATGCTCGATGCGTGGATGTCTCTGAACGTGGAGTATGTGGTTCGTCTGGTAGAAGCGTTGCGGCCTTATAAGCTGAAATGGCTCGAGGACTACCTGCTCCCTGAAGACCTGGCAAGCTACTTCAAGGTCCGCCAACGCGTGCCGGACCAGGTCTTAGCAAGTGGTGAACACTGGTACACCATCCATCCCTTTGCGCTTGCGGCAAGTCACGGTTTGGTGGATATCCTGCAGGCCGACGTCAATTGGGCGGGTGGCATGAGCCTGCTGGTACGCATCTGCCATCTCGCCGAGGCACACGGCATGACAGTCATCTGCCACGCCGGCATGAACTATCCCTATGGCCAGCATCTATCATTTGCAATGCCCGCAATCCAATGGGGAGAACGATCCGAGGGAGTATCACCGCCGGGAGTACCACTTGAAGAGATGGTGGTGCTGCCGGGCACGCCCGTTATCAAGGACAGCTATGTGGTGCCAAGTGACGCCCCGGGATTTGGGATCGAGGTAACACTGGACTGGCTGGAAAGTAAAGCGGTATAGTACGGAACAACGTACCTAAACAAACACAGACGATAAGGAAGAAAACTATGGCAGAATCCAAAACTTTAAGGCAGCGTATCGCAGACGGCGAACCGTTAGTCGCCCTTCGAGGTTCTATCACTACGAGCAAGGCGGAGTTGGCCGATATCTGGGCAACCGGCCGCTACAACTACATCTGGATTGATGGCCAGCACACCGCATTTGACGAGCAGAAGTTTGTTGACTACTGTGCCGCGGCCGAAGAATTGGGCATCGATGTACAGCTCCGTATTCCCCACACGTATCACGCCTATATGGTCGGTCGTTTTCTGGACCTCGGCTGCAGCGCGGTTCTGGTCCCGGAAGTAATGGAAGAAGCAACAGTCAGAGACGCACTTGACTATGCTTACTATCCCCCGGTGGGACGACGCAGCTGGGGCGGTGCGGCCCGTTTCGGTTTGAAGGCTGGAATGGATCGGCACGAGTACTCAGCCTGGTTCAACGACTATGTGATTCTCTCGATCCAGTGCGAATCGGTTGAAGCGGTAACCAACATCAGAAAGCTCGCAAAGCCCGGTGTGAGCGTGGTGACCTTTGGCCCCAACGACCTCCTGTTCAACATCGAGTCCCACCCCAAATATCCGTACAGAACCGTAGAAGAGTGCATGCAAAACGTTGCCCAACAGTTGGAAGGCACGGGTATTCGTGTAGCCATGGGCACCCCGACAAAACCGGAAGAGCGCGAGCCCTACCTCAAAATCGGGGTTACTCTGTTCCAGGAAAATCCGCCGGAATAACGGTTGCCGCCGGCGACCGTGGCTGGTGGCCCGCGACCGGTGGCCCGCGACCGGTGGACCATGACCGTGGGCGGTGGCTGGCTACCATGGCGGGCATGTGCGCGGTATGACGGTTCTCTGAGGTGCCGGCCGGCGCGCCGGAACTGCGGCGGCGGAGGCCTCAGGCGTCACCCGGCGGCGCCGGAGGCATGCCCGCCACACCGGCTCAATCAGGTCGTTATCGGTTGATTCTCTTACCAATTTAGGTATATTGTAACCACCACGCCAGAATAGCTCAGTGGCAGAGCAGCTCACTCGTAATGAGCAGGTCATGGGTTCAAGTCCCATTTCTGGCTTTAGGCTTCCGCCGTTCCTAACGCTGGGACTTGAACGCGCGGGAGTGGCGCGACCGGTGAGGGAGCGCAAAACCGGCACGGAGCCGGTTTTAACGACCGTGCCGGGCCCGAAAGGAGGCCGGCGACTGGAGGGAAGTCCCATTTCTGGCTTTAGGCTCCCGCTGTACGTAACGCCGGGACTTGAACGCGCGGGAGTGGCGCGACCGGCCGAGCGGGAGAATATCACTGGGGGAAGAGTGAGGGATTATCGCAACCGCGGTGATCCCTCACTTTTTAATGCCTCCTGAGCTTTAGAAGCAGCGTGATTCACCAAGCTACAGATTGACCTAAAAAAAAGGAGTGCATACAGCGCAATGACATCTATAGCAGCAAAGTTGCAGCTACCGGAGGACGTTCAAAGTCTTTTCCGGAAGGCACCTTCTGTTGTCTTCGCCAACAAGCTCGAGGACCTGGAAGAGCTTGCCTGTGGTGGAAACGGCCGGACATCCTCAGTAGTCTCCTATGAGCTCCCCGATGGAAGATTGGTCACCGAAGTTGACGTGGTCAAGGTCAGGAACGGCATCAGTGCCAATTATCGGGAACCGTACATGCGCAGGCGCGATCCCAATTGTATCGTTATTGCCGATGACAGGCCAAGCGATAAGGTCCATTTTAACGACCGCTTTGGCTTTCCGTTCGATCGCATGTACGAGGATACGATGGACTGGCTCGGAAAGCAGGATCTCGCGGCCTTCGCGTTCCAAATGGGACGACCTGATATGGGGGGCGATGCCCTCGCTATCTGTCCGGCAAATGCCGGGTTCTTCGCTTTCGGCCTTGGCCTGCTACAGGGAGTCACCGACATAGAAGAACTCGGAAGCGAGTTCAAACCTTCGCTTGTTATTTATGTGGCTCCGCCCTTTCGCCACACCCATTTTGACGGCAAACAGGTGGTAGTGCACAGGCGGGGAGA
>CAZHXC010000280.1:3120-5279 GCA_964536145.1 uncultured Spirochaetales bacterium
CTCATCGAGCTTGGAGAGCAGGAGGGCTGGGTTACGGCACACTGCTCCACCGTGCAGGCAATAACCCCATATGATAATATTGTCGCCTTCATGCACGAGGGAGCGAGCGGCGGCGGCAAGAGTGAGATGCTCGAGCAGCCACACCGTATGGCTGACGGCCGCTTATTGCTGGGGAAGAATGTGGTGACAGGCGAGGAACGCTATCTCGAAATACCAAGAACCTGTGATCTACACCCGGTGTGTGATGACATGGGCCTGTGCCACCCGAGTCTCCAGGAAGGTGATAACAAGCTTTATGTTACCGATGCGGAGAACGCCTGGTTCCTGCGGGTTGACCAGATAAAGGAATACGGGACCGATCCTGAGCTGGAAAAGCTGACCATTCATCCTTCACAGGCGCTGTTGTTTCTCAACATTGAATCGGTATCAGGAGAGACCGCGCTAATATGGAATCATATAGAAGACACCCCCGGTGCACCGTGTCCAAACCCTCGGGTTGTCGTTCCAAGATCCCAGGTGGCAAACGTGATCAACAAGAAAGTACCCGTTGATTTCCGCTCATTCGGCATCAGGACTCCACCGTGCACAGCCGAGAGTCCCACTTACGGAATTATCGGACTGTTTCATATCCTTCCGCCGGCACTCGCCTGGCTCTGGAGGCTTGTTTCTCCCCGGGGTTTTGCCAATCCGAGCATCGTCGATTCGGGGGTTATGAGCAGTGAAGGCGTGGGGAGTTATTGGCCATTTACCGCGGGGAAACAGGTAACCCAGGCCAACCTGCTGCTCGAGCAATTCAGACAATCATTGGACACGCGGTACATCCTGGTTCCAAATCAACATGTAGGCTCATGGCGCACAGGTTTCATGCCGCAGTGGATGGTACGTGACTATCTTGCCCGCCGGGGACACGCGCGTTTTCCGGCGGAACAGATCGTACCCTCCCGCTGTCCGCTGCTCGGCTGTTCACTGCAGTCCATCCGTATCGAAGGTTTGACAATCCCCAAGTTTTTTCTTCAGGTCGATGCACAGCCGGAGGTCGGGACCGAGGCGTTCGATGAGGGAGCACGTATCCTCACCGAGTTTTTTCACAATCAGCTGCAGAAGTACGTGCAGCCTGATCTGGACAGCGAAGGTCGCAAAATAATCGAGTGCTGTCTTTCCGGGGGTAGCGTAGAGGATTACTTCGGTTTACTCGGATAATTTCGGCCATTACCGGCCGGTCCCGGCTACTCTGGTGGTTTTCCTAACGGGAGCCGCCCACCGGAAGCCCTGCGATACGCATAGGTAATTTGTACACCGATGTTCGTGCCGTTACAAACAAGGTGCTCCAGTCCGCACCACCCCAGGCAAGATTCGACGGCGGTTCACCGCAACCCACGGCGATAAGTCCTACAAGCGTTCCGTCCGGATTAAACACCCAAAGTCCCTCAGGCGTATTGCCGGCAATATAGATATTTCCCTCTACATCCATCTTCATGCCGTCAGGCCGCGGATCGAGGTCTTTGTACTCGAGCTCTGCAAAAACTCGCCCGTTTGCGACCGTCCCGTCTTGGGAGACATCGAAAACCCGCACGTGTTGATGCTCGGTATCATCGACATACAGCTGCGTTTCCGCCGCATTCAGCAACAGACCGTTAGGACGGGTGAAGTCGTCGGCCAGTAATATCAGCTCTCCCCGGGTATTTATCCGAAAAACGCCATTGAAGCCAAGCTGTCCCCGAGCGAACGTACCGTCCGACCGGCGCAGCCCGTATGGCGGATCGGTGAAGATGATATCTCCGTTGGAAGCGCAAATCACGTCATTCGGGCTGTTCAACCGCCCGCCTTGATAATCGCCGGCCACGGTTTCAAAAGTACCGTCCGAGCTCTCGCGGGATACCCTTCGGCCCGTGTGCTCGCAGCACACCACCCGGCCGTTCCGATCGATGGTATTTGCATTTGTATTCGCGCTCGGCCTTCTGAACGGGTGATGCCCCTTTTCCGCGGTCCATTCGTAGACCGTGTCACCCGGAATGTCGCTGAAAAGAAGACGTCCGCAGCGATAATCCCAGACGGGGCCTTCTGTAAAGGTAAAGCCGCCTGCGATGCGTTCGGCGCTCGCGTCGTCCCCCACAAGCCGTCTTATTTCAGGATGTATTTCGATTACGTTTGCCATGCTG
>CAZHXC010000281.1:0-5261 GCA_964536145.1 uncultured Spirochaetales bacterium
TACGCTTTGCCCACCGCATTGTTCAGCGCCCTGGAAAAGGCTTTGACGGTGACTGCCTCAACAGATATGAGGGTTTCCGCAAGTCCACCGATAAACTCTGCAAAAATAACCCCTGAGTTACCCCGTGCCCCCGCAAGAGCCGCTTCCGACATCGACTGCAGCGTATCACCGGCGGACTCTTGGATTCTCGAATTGTGGACAACCGAGTCCAATGTGATTGCGAGGTTGGTGCCGGTATCCCCGTCGGCAACCGGGAACACATTGATTCTGTTCATCTCTTCGCGTCTGCGGATAATTTCGTGAGCGCCTGAGACAAATGAATGATACAGCGTATTGGAATCAAGCTTTTCGTATACCATTCGGCAATTCCTTAAAAATGGCTTATATTGATACTACAGTATAATTCAGTCTGTCCCGCAAGGCTAATCCTTCGAATTGTGGCGGTGTTGCTGCGGACCGACTTCCATTACGACAGACACGGCGGCCAAACGTCGCTTTATGAGGAGAACATAATGCTTTTTGGTTTTGATGTGTACAATGTCCTTTCTGCGCTTGTTATCAGTGTCGCTATTCAGGCCATATTCTTTGCGTTTGCCGCCGGATTCAAAACAGACAGGGTTACCGACTTCTCCTACAGTCTGTCCTTCATCTTGCTTACCCTTGCCGTTCTTCTTGTGGAGGAGGCTTTCTCCTGGCCGCAGATTCTGGTGGCGTCGTTCATTGTCGTGTGGGCGGTCAGGCTTGGAAGCTATCTCTTTATCCGAATCCTGAAGATAGGCAAAGATGATCGGTTTGACGATAAGCGCGAGGATTTTATCAAGTTTCTTGGATTCTGGGTCCTCCAGGCGGTTGCCGTCTGGGCAATCATGCTTCCGGCGGTTGTCTTCTTGAGCCTTGATGCAAAACCCCCGTTTACCTGGGTATCGGCAATCGGCATTGCACTGTGGGCGACCGGTTTGATTATCGAGACAGTAAGCGATCAGCAGAAATACACCTTCAAGAACAACCCGGACAACCGGGGCCGCTTCATAAGTACGGGTTTGTGGAAGTTCTCGAGGCACCCTAATTACTTTGGCGAGTTTCTCCTGTGGTGGGGGGTATTTCTTATTATCGCGCCGGCGTTGAGCGGGGTGCTCTACATAACTATCGTGGGGCCGGTTTCTCTTACCTTGTTGCTCCTGTTCGTTTCCGGCGTTCCCCTGCTCGAGAAAAGCGCCGATTCCAAATACGGTGATAGTGAAGAATACAGAGAATACAAAAGACGAACGAGCCTCTTTGTGCTCCGGCCGCCGAAAAAATAACAGGCTGTTTTCCAATGGATTCCACAGAAACGGCGGTACACCTTTTTGATGTAGATCATACGATTGTCGATACCTCGACGGTAACGGATTTTCTTGTCGCGGCCGTCCGGCGTCGGATTCTTCCGGTGTGTCTCGCTTTCCTGGCGCCCTACTACTACATCCGTTACAGCATAGCCCTTGTCGGTGACGGGTATTTTGACGGGGTATTTCCGTTCTTAAGCGGGATTCGCAAAATTGATCTCGACCACCTCGCTGATCATGTTTTCTCAACAAAGACAGTTGCCAGGATAAACGGACCGGTAGTAGACCTCATGAAAGCGGCGAAAGCACGCGGCGAAAGGGTGGTATTGGCGTCGGCTTCCTTCAAAACCATTGTCGCTCCGCTAGCGAGGTATCTTGAAGTGGAGAATGTTATTGCCAGTGAGCTGGAGTTTGAGAATGGCGTTTCCAACGGCAGGCTTTCCACGATTCCGGCTTTCCGTGATGGTAAAAAAAAGCTGGTGCTGGATTTTCTCGATTACGTGAGAGCGGAGCCGGAACGCTGCGTTTTCTATTCTGATAGCGTGCGCGATCTACCCCTTCTTGAAGCGGTGGGAAAGCCGGTGGTCGTAAACCCGAACTCCCGTATGAGAAGAATAGCCGATAGACGCGGATGGCAGATACTGGAAACGAAGAAAAAGAATAAGGAGCGTCAGTCATGCTGAATTTGTTGGCAGTCGTTGTCATGAGCTATTTGCTGGGATCATTTCCCACCGGAATTATCGCGGGAAAACTTCTAAACGGAATCGACTTGAGAGAACACGGCAGCGGCAACACCGGCGCGACAAATACTTTTCGTGTCCTCGGTTGGAAAGCCGGTGTGCCGGTCGCCTTGATAGACATGATGAAAGGGTTTCTTGCGGTTGCGCTTATTTCAGATTTCGCGCCGTTCAGTGCCCCGGTGTATCCGGAATCCGTTCGGTTCGTTGCCGTTTCACTTGCCGCTGTGCTTGGTCATATGAAGCCGGTTTTTGCCGGCTTTCGCGGCGGTCGTGGGTTTGGTACCGCCGTCGGCGCGGTGACGGCACAGGTACCTCTTGTTTTTCCATTCTGCCTTTTAGTATTCTTTGTTGTGCTCGGTCTAACCGGCTATGTTTCTGTATGCGCGGCGGCGGCGGCGTTTGCGCTTCCCTTTGTCTATCTACTGGTTACTCAAGCAACTGCGACCGTATTTGATCCGGTCATCTTTGGTTTTTTTGTCTGTACGTTTTTTCTCACCTTTTACGGTGTAAGGAAGAAATTCTTTCGCTATTTCAAGGGTGCGGCGGAGGTATTTGAAAAAGCACGGGTTTTGAGGCGCAAACCTTACGGCAAAACCGGGGAGGCGTCATGATAGGACGAGATCACGTTTCCGGTTTTTTGGCTATCGTGCTTTTTGTGATCATGCCGGCTTTCGCGTACGGCGAGACGGTTATATTCGAGCAGGTGACCGGTGATGAGCGAGTGTTATACGAGGATACAAGAACAAGAACCCCAACTGGATTTCATATCACCGTCACCAGCCCGGGAGAACATAACGAGTGCGAGCTGAGCTCCGATTACTCAGTTCTTACCTGGCAGTTGAAAAGACCTGCTGACGGAGTAGACCTCGAGTTTGAACGGGATGGAACCAGGATATACGCAAGCGGCACTGTAAACGGAGAAGAGTTCAGTGAGAGCTACAAAGTGGGAGACGAGCCGTGGTACCAGTTTCACGAATTGTGCCTCGATGGATTTGGGACTTCAGAGGCCACAACAGCAAAGTTCTGGACCATAGACAGACGTGATATGCGAATGGTCAAATTCCAAGCCGAAAAAATTGGACGCGAAACCGTGGAAGCGGCGGGGGAAGTGTGGGCTGCGGTCAGAGTGAAAGTGTCCCTCACCGGACTCGCCCGCTTACTCGGATGGCACTCAAACGTATGGCTCAGGGAAAGCGACGGTCGCTATCTCCGGCTCGAAGCGCCGGGGATCCTTCCTTCGGATGAGAACAGCGTTGTGCGGCTTGTCGAAGAGTCTTTTTAAGCGGCGTTAACCGCTGCCCTCCAGCACATCCCGGGCCCGTTTCAACTCCACGAACATAGCGCTCTCTCCCCCACGGTCCGGATGATACAGCATGCTGAGCCGGCGATACTGTCTGGTTACCGTGGCGCCACCAGGCCAGCGCAGCGATCCGGTGCTATCCGGCTTCTCCGGAAGGCAGTGGAGCAGATAGCACGCGAGAAGCTTATCGGTTGTCAGCTCGGAAACACTGCGGTAGCGACTTACGAGACGGGTCAGATAGCCTTTGAAAAAGTCGATCCAATCCGCGTTATCGAATTTCATGTACTCGTGTACCCGTTTCTTGGTACGGGGAAACATGTGTTGGTTCCACACGGGGTAACTGCCGCCGTGATTACATAACTGTTCGAACCGACCCAGATATTTGATGAACCCCAGCGGCGGCTCACCCGAAGCCGTTGCAGCCTCTCTGAATTGTAGAAATAGCTCATCATGATCGGATAGTACTCATTCTTCTTCAGCGATTTGGGTTGGCGGGAAAGAATATAGCCGAGCGAGTATTTCCTCACCGGCGGTCGAGCCGACCGCCGGCGCTTTCTCGAACGTTTTATTTGGCGTCTTGTGAAAGAGCGGTGCATAGGCACCACGCATGATAGCACCCGGCGGAGCACTCCACAACATGCCGTGTGCTGATGTTCCGTCCGCCGCCGACAAACAGATTTCCCATACCCCGTGTTAGTAATGCCCGGAGATCCGGGCTTCCGGAGAACTTCACCAGCAACAACTTGACAGCGATTGTCATAAAAATAATGACAGCGAAGCGCATCATGGAAACCATGGCTGCGCTGAAATGGGAATCCGGTCCCCCGGTGAAGGTCATAACACGGAATATCTTGCGTGATGTCATCCACACATAGAGTCTCGATACGGCAAATACAATGAACAGCCCTTCCGGAAGCTTCGTCTTATCGAAAATATTCACGGAAAAGCCGGCCTGGTAATCTACGGCGAAGGCGGTATACGCACATATGCAGAGAGCCATCGGAATACCAGGGTAACAGGCATCCAGAAGCCGGGCATAGGTATAACTCACGGTAACCAGCAGAATCAGGACAAAGATATCAACCGTGCACGCTTGAGCAACTTAGAAAACTGTCAACAGCAAGCGGTTGCCGACTCGATTGATAAACTGTTGGTAGGCCGGGATTGGACGGCGGGAATACCATGACCATTCCGTTTCGGCTGGAGTAAAGGGACTCATTTTCATTCAGTATCCGACAGCTGTCGAGCATATTCCTCTACTGATCAGGTGATGCCTTTGCCTGGAGCGGAAAAGATGTTCCTTTCAAAGTACCAGATGTTGAACACCTTAAAAATGTACACTCCCACGTCGGATGCTCCCTGTATCTTGCTTGATCCTGACAGCCATTCCTGATAGAAGTATCTATCTAATTATTATTTGTGCCGATTCTCACCGTTGCGTCCGCCTGGATGATACGAGCGCCGCGCAGCTACAATGGAGGAACATCGTGAGAGGACATGTATTACTCATTTGCACCGCATTGCTTCTGCTCGTTTTCCTGACCGGGTGCGATATCCTCCCGGTTGCGGAAACGGATACAGAACCGGATGCCGAGAGCCTGTTGGAACGGAGGCGAGTTCGATGTGGGTTCCAACTTTCAGCTCACGGTGCCGGCCGGTGCGTTCTCAAGCGATACGACTATCAGTATCGAGCAAATCGACGCCGGCGAGCTTTCCACCGCTCCAGGGTCCGAATATGAGCTCATTAGCGGGTTGTACCGGCTGACGATCAGCGGTTCACTCCCTCAGACCCCACTTGTGTTGGAGTTCGCATACACAGGGGAGCACAATCCGGCTTCTCTCCGGGTCATTCATTTCAAGCAAGATCACTACCACACGATTCGAGGTGAGGTCGACGCA
>CAZHXC010000282.1:0-5255 GCA_964536145.1 uncultured Spirochaetales bacterium
TCAACCGCACAGAGAACGGGGAGCCGGCTGTCCGTGGGAGAGGTTGCCGCGCTCCATGTTTTCACCACATCAATGGTGAGCGCTTCCGAATGGAGCGGCTCGAGCATCTCGGCGGCGGCAACGGAGGCCTGGTCAAGGAGGTCTCCACTTCCAAAAGCACCTGATACATAGTCTCGCACAACCGCCTCCCCGTATCCTTTGAGCTCTCCGGCGGATATGACGATGACCAGTGAATCCGAAGCAAGACGCTTTGCCTTGGAGTGGGTAAAATCGATGCGAAAAGGGATGCGCAACGCGTATATTTCCGCAGTATCGATATGCATGGATCCTCCCTCACAGCCGTGCCGATTCTAACATACCCATGGTAAAAGTGGTGACTTTCTATCATTAATTTTTCCTGAGGGTTCGAAGCGGCAGATTTGCTTTCAGCCTCAAAATCCGTATGTTATGTAGGGCTGACATACAGGAGAGCGCTATGAAAAAGGATGACGATAGATACACCCTTACCGATGAGGAATGGCTCGAGCGTCTCGGTCCTGAGAGGTTTGAAATACTTCGCAAAAAAGGCACCGAGCGCGCCTTCAGCGGCGGGTTGAATTTCAACAAAGAGAAAGGTCGTTACCTCTGTGCCGGTTGCGGCCAGGAACTATTCACCTCAAAGACAAAGTTCGATTCCGGATCCGGCTGGCCGAGTTTCTGGAAACCGGTGGAAAAAGACGCAATAGACGAACACAAGGACTCCAGCTATGGAATGGTGCGCACCGAGGTGGTATGCAGCCGGTGCGGCGGACATCTCGGGCACGTGTTTACAGACGGTCCGGACCCCACGGGGCTTCGCTACTGCATCAACTCCGCGTCTTTGGAGTTCGAAAAGAGCGAAAACGAATAGCGGGCGATTGGGGCGCTGTGCACATGGAAAGATGCGGATGGGCCGGCAGCGACCCCCTCTACGTGGCCTATCACGACAGGGAGTGGGGAGCGCCGCAGCATGACGACGATGTACACTTCGAGTTTCTCGTGCTCGAGTCCGCACAGGCGGGCTTAAGCTGGATAACGATTCTCAGGAAACGGGAAGCCTACCGGGCCGCTTATGATGGCTTTGTGCCCGCTCTGGTTGCCGATTATGATGACAAAAAGAAAAACGAGCTTCTCAACAATCCCGGAATTGTGCGAAACCGGTTGAAGATCGAATCATCGATACACAATGCACGTCGTTTTCTCGAAGTGCAGGAAGAGTTTGGCGGTTTTGACGCCTACCTGTGGGCGTGGGTCGATGGAAAGCCTCTCGTCGGCAACTGGAAGACGATGGACGAGGTGCCGGCCTCAACTGATCTTTCGGTTACAATCAGCAAAGATCTGAAAAACCGGGGATTCTCTTTCATAGGGCCAACCATCATCTACTCCCACCTACAAGCCGTGGGTGTTGTAAACGATCACATCACCGCCTGTTTCAGATACCGGGAGCTTACATGCGCCTGAGTCTCTACACACATGACAGGAATGGAGGAAAAAAGATGAAAACTGTAGGTACCGTGTTGTTGTTCACACTGTTTGCGACTGTGAACCTTGCCGCCCAACCGGGCTTGAATGATCCGGACAATCCATACGCCCTTGAGCTTTCCTACGAATTGGGAGCTGTCAAGGTATTGAAAAACACTCTGCAGATTGGACAGGACTCGACAGATTTCAATTTCGTGACCCAGGGAGGTGAGGAGATACTGTTTCCAACTCAGCGTTTCAGCGGAAATCTCTCCCTCGGCGGCAGACACAATGTGGTGTTTCTCTATCAGCCGCTTGAAATTGTGACAAACGTCAGGGTACGTGAAGAGATCAAGATCGATACGGTTACTTTCGACAAGAACGAGGATCTGCGGATAAAGTACGGTTTTCCCTTCTGGCGCCTGAGTTATCTGTACGACTTTATCGATAACGGGAAGCTCGAGCTTTCCGCAGGGCTCTCGCTGCAGCTGAGAAACGCTTCCATCGTATTCGAAAGCCTCTCGGACGGATCGCTTTCGGTAAGCCAGAACCTCGGGCCGGTGCCAATCATCAAGGCCAGGGGTTATTACAGGTTTGCCAACGGGTTTTTTGCCGGCGCCGAGGTTGACGGCTTTTACGCCGGCTCGGCCTTCTTTAACGGGGCGGACTTTGCGTTCGAAGGCTCCATCCTCGACGCTTCTCTGAGAGCCGGTCTCGAGCTGCAGGAGAGTACGGACGCCTTTTTGAACCTGCGCTTCCTTGGCGGCCATGCTGAAGGCGAATCGGAATACGAAGACCGGTTCTGGAGCCGGAGTATTTCCGGTTACACGGCCAATTACTTAAGCTCGCTCAGTCTCACCCTGGGCTTCATACTGAGGTAGCTGGGGCTGCTGAGACCGTGGAATAGTTCGGGCTCTTTTTCCGTCCATCGGGGTGATGCAGGCGCAACAATCGGCGCTGCGGTGAAGCCCGCCGCCGGACCGTGCTACTTTGCGCCGCCTGTCAGCACTATTTCTATAGTAATATCACCAAAGGCGTAGGTTTGGCAGGCGAGGCGTACCTTCTCCGGGTTGCCGAGGGCGTCGAGACGGATGCGTTCGCGTTCGTTGACCGGGCTCAAGTATCGCTCCCCTTCGATTATCCTGTACCTGCAGGTTCCGCACTGCGCTTTTCCTCCGCAGACGTGCTTGATGGACACCCCAGCCCGCTGGAGGGAGTTGAGGATCGATATGGCGGCGCTGGTCTGTACCACTTCTCCCGTATTGGCGATTCGGATACTTGCCATTATCTTCCCTTTGCGGCTTCCACACCGTTCTTGAATATTTGGAGACCGTTTCCTTCCTTCCATACCGGGTGGTTCTCCCTTGTCAGGTAGGCCTCCGGATGCGGCATCAACCCGAGGATCCTCCCGGTGGGGTCGGTAATGCCGGCGACATTTCCTTCAGAACCGTTCGGGTTAACACGGCTGTAGGTAAGGGCGATGAGCCTGTCGTTCTTCAGCTTCTCGAAAACCTGCCCCGATGCGGTGATGAAACGCCCTTCTCCGTGGCGAACCGGAAGATCGAGCAATTCTATCCCTGCGGTCCAGACACAATAGCCCTCCTTTTCAGCCCTGACTTCCACCCACCTATCGGTAAACACCCCGGAGTCGTTGTGGATAAGGGAGACGCACTGTGTCCAGTCTCCATCAAGGTTCGGCAGGACTCCCATCTTCACGAGAACCTGAAAACCGTTGCAGATACCGATGATCAGACCGCCGGCGGTGATAAACTCTCCAAGTTGCTCTTTCAGGTTTTGTTTGAACAGGTTGGCGAACACCAGGCCTGAGCCAAGGTGATCACCAAAGGAAAAACCACCGGGAAAACCGATGATTGCATATGTTTTTAATCGTCCGGGATCAGCTATCAGATCGTTTACATGCACCAGATCCGCCGCCGCACCGCAGAGTTTGAACGCTTTTACGAGCTCAGTATCTGCGTTGATTCCATATCCCGTTATGACACACACCTTCACCACACTCATGACACTACGCTCCGGTTTCCCATGCATCAACCACCCGGTCAAGACCGGTATCGATGAGGACGGTGTCGTTTCGTTTGATGATGATCCTACGGGTATCCGTTGTAAACCCGGCGAAAGCAACCGGAGTGCCTGCCATGATCTCTTCAAACTCAGGCCGGCGGGACGGCTCGATGCTCACCACAAATCGTGACGGTGACTCGGAAAAGAGAAGGCGTTCGTTTTCCATTTCCATGGCCCGGTCTCCCGGGGGAATACCCGCAAGATCGAGGTCGACACCGACATCCCCCGCAAGCGCAGATTCGGCAACCGCGACCGCGAGCCCGCCGTCGGATACGTCGTGGCAGGAGGAAACGAGATGTGCGCGGATTGCCTCATGGAGCTGCCGGTACGTTCTGCCCGCCGCTTCGAAGTCTACCTGAGGACAGGACCCCATCGGCTTGCGTTTCACCCGTTCGTATGATGAGCCGCCGAGCTCGCCGTTTGTCATGCCGATGATGTAGACCGCATCGCCGCTTTGCTTGAAATCGGTGTTGACCGCTCCGGTCACATCGTCCATCACGCCGAGGAGCGAAACGAGAAGTGTCGGACGGACGGACACCTTTCTGCCTGCCAAGACCGCGTCGTTCTTCATCGAATCCTTCCCCGATATAAGGGGAAGCCGGTAGGCGAGGCATGCATCCTTGAGCCCCTCGCAGGCCCTCACCAGCTGGGCGAGCTTGTATCTCCCATCGGGGGTCTGAGGAGACTCCACCGGGTCGGGCCAGCAGAAATTGTCGAGGGCATAGGCCAGATCGGGATCTCCCCCCAGGGCAACGTGACCCCGCATCGCTTCGTCCACGGCGGCGAGGGCCATCCGATAGGTGTCGACGGCGCTCAGCCGGGGACAGATTCCATGCGTCACCGTTACCCCCCTCATCGATCCGTAGCGGGGCTTGAGGACTCCGCCGTCGGAGGGGGCGTCGGACCTTACCCCCACGAAGGGCTTGACCACCGATCCCGCCTGTACCTCGTGGTCGTACCGCCGCACCAGGGGCTCCTTGGAGGCGATATTCGGATCGGACAGAAGGGCGATACAGTCGCGTTTGAGCTTCGATTGCTCACCCCCTCCCGCTGCATCCTCCGGCGCCGGGAAATACAGGGGATTCGTCCCGGGCGGCGTCCACTCGGCCCGGAGATCCATCTTAGGGTTTCCCCCGTGCAGGAACTCGAGATCGAGATACCCCACCGTTTTACCGTGATAGGTCACCTCTACCGCAGTCGAGGAGGTAAACTCACCGACCACCGCCGCTTCCACGTCCATGCGCCGGGACAGTGCGAGGAACCGGTCGATCTTTCCGGGATCCACGGCGAGGCTCATCCGTTCCTGAGATTCCGACACCAGAATCTCCCAGGGCGCGAGCCCCTCGTACTTGAGGGGACACCTGTCTAAATCTATCCGGATTCCGCCCGAGAGCTCCGCCATCTCTCCTAAGGAAGAAGAGAGCCCTCCCGCGCCGTTGTCGGTTATCCCCTTGTAGAGGCCTTGGTCCCTCGCCTCGAGGAGAAAATCGAGCATCTTCTTCTGTGTAATGGGATCGCCGATCTGCACCGCGGAGGTGGGGGACTCCTCGTCGAGGGCTTGAGAGGAGAATGTGGCCCCGTGGATACCGTCCTTGCCTATCCGGCCTCCGAGCATCACCGCCAGGTCTCCCGGGTCTATGTGCTTTATCCACGACTCCTCGCCTCCGATCCGCGCGGGAAGTATTCCCCCGGTT
>CAZHXC010000283.1:0-5233 GCA_964536145.1 uncultured Spirochaetales bacterium
CGCTCTGCGACCATTTCTTGAGTATGCTTTCACGGTAAAGCAGGTCTTCGTTTTTTCTCTGGTCATCGGGATCGACAACGGAACGGTAACCCGCTTTCTTTCGGTACTCGGGCTCCTTATCGAGCGCGGGCTCGAGCCTGTCGGCTGCCGTCTTGAGATCCCCGTGAGGCTCGATGATCTGAAAGAGTTTGATCCTCCCGACTTCGGTTGCGATGCTGATGGATTCATCAGCCCATTCTATTGCGGTGCGCAACTGCTGAGGTATATGCGGGTCGATAAATCTGGACATAGTGGCCCGCAGACGCGCCAAGAAAGTATCAATGAGTTCTATGTGCTCCATGATCCGGCGGAGCAGCACGTCCGGATTATATGATGCGGCGACCTGCCCCTGTACAAGATGTCTCGTCTCCCGCAGCTCAGCCTTGTAGACGTTCACGAGAGTCCGTATCTCGTACAGAAGTTTTTCCGGTTTGAACGCTCCGCCGGTACCGATTTGGTCCAGGATGTGGTTAATTCGGCTTAGAGGACTCAATGTGAAAGATTGATCGACCAGACGGTTCAGCGGTATCCCGGGGGTCGTATACCGGGTATTGGCCTTCAAGTCTTCAAGGAAACTCTTTACCCCGTACCTCCGCTCGTTTACCTGCAGCTGACCCGGCGAAAAGAAGTAGAGATCCAGATCGTATTGGAGGTTTCGTTTTGCCGAGACCGGATATCTGGTCTTGATCTCTATCTGGTGGGTACCGTGAGATCGAACGTCACAACTATAACCAATCATACTTGAACTTACATAATATCACCTTGAAGGTCTCCACTACAAACGTCCGCGGACAGGCAACAGAGAGATGTTTCCCGCCGGAATGTGACAGCTTGAAAAATATAACCGATTTAGGCTACATCCTATGCCCTTATTTTTCGCTACATTGGATTCATACCATTATGAGTGACAAAAAAAACGAAGGTGAGGGAACAGACAATCGTCCCCAGGACGGCTCGGATCAGCAGGACCGTCAGGACGATCGGGATAGACAAAACTGGCCGTTGGGCGGCCCGGACCAAGGATCCCGGGAATCCGATAATCAGGGGATGTTTCCGGGCGGCCCGTGGGGAAACTTCCTGAAGAGATGGGGATTCGTAATCCTGATTATCCTCCTTTTCGCGGTTCCCTGGCTGATGACCCTTTTCAGCGGCGCCGGCGGAGGCGCCCGGGTCCCATACGATTTCTTTCTTGTTCAGCTCGAAAAGGGGAATGTCCGGACGGTTGTCATCGAAGGAACCAGTATTAACGGGATGTTCGATTCAGAGGTGACGGTTCCGGCTCCCGGTGACGACGGGGCAGGAGAGCGGACCACGCAGTTTATCACCTACTACCCCGGGCAGGTGTCGGAGGGACTCATCAATACACTCACCAATCAGCAGGTGAGCGTGCAAACCCGACCTACCGGCAACGGTGGCTTTCTCAACACTCTTTTCACCATCCTTCCCTTCGCGTTGATGATCTGGCTCTTCTTCCGCTTCTTCCAGGGCGGAAGCCAGGGTGGCGCCGGCCGGGGGATGTTTCAGATCGGACAGAGCAGAGCCAAAAAATACGAAAAAAAGAAGCGGGAACGGACCACTTTTGAGGATGTCGCAGGTATCGAATCGGCCAAGAGAGAGCTCAAAGAGGTAGTAGACTTCCTCGAGGACCCTGGAAAATTCAAAGAATTTGGCGCAAAAACACCCAAAGGCGTGCTGCTCGTAGGTCCCCCCGGCACGGGAAAAACGCTCCTTGCCAGAGCAGTAGCCGGCCAGGCGGAAGTTCCATTTTTCAGCATCTCCGGATCAGATTTCATGGAAATGTTCGTTGGCGTCGGTGCTTCGCGGGTACGAAACCTCTTCAAAGAAGCCAAGAAGGTTCAGCCGAGCATCATCTTCATAGACGAGCTCGATTCCATCGGCAGAAGCCGGGGAGCCGGTCTGGGTGGAGGGCACGACGAGCGGGAGCAGACTCTGAACCAGCTCCTCTCGGAGCTTGACGGTTTTGAACGGGATGAGAGCACGGTGGTGCTCGCTGCCACCAACCGCCCGGATATCCTTGACCCGGCGCTACTACGGCCGGGTCGGTTCGACCGGCAGGTTACCACCAATCTTCCTCCAAAGAAAGACAGGAACAAGATTCTCAAGATCCACGCCCGGAACAAACCGGTTGCAGATTCTGTGGATCTCGATGAGACGGCGTCGAATACCCCCGGTTTCAGTGGTGCTGATCTGGAGAATCTTTTGAACGAAGCCGCCCTCATTGCGGTGAGAAATGGGAAGAAAGAGATCGACCAGGAAGACCTGGAAGCCGCCCGGGACAAGATCATCTTAGGGCTCAAGCGAACGAGCGTGATAATGAGCGACAGGGAAAAGACGATCGTGAGCTTTCACGAGTCCGGGCACGCCATAGTCGCCGCCGCACTTCCTCACGCTGAACCGGTGCACAAGGTGACGATCATCCCGCGAGAGCGCTCCATGGGAGTCACCCAGCAGCTCCCCGAAGAGGACCGGTACATCTACGATCTGGAGTATCTGGAAAACCGGCTTGCGGTAATGATGGGAGGCAGGGCTTCTGAGCAGTTCAAGAGCAATACCCTCACCTCCGGGGCGGAAAACGACCTGAAGGAGGCCCAGCAGCTCGCCCGCAGGATGGTCCTCGACTGGGGGATGAGCGAAACCCTCGAGCATGTTGCCATGGGAAGCCAGAGACAGAACGTATTTTTGGGCCGTCAGATAGCGTCTGAAAAACAGTACAGCGAGGAAACCAACCGGAAGATAGACGATGCGGTGAAAGAGCTGCTCGGCAAAGCGTACGACACCGCCCGGTCAACACTCGAAGAGAACGAGCAAGCCCTCGATGAGGTAGCATCCCGGCTACTCGAAGACGAGGAGATAGACGGCGATGATATCTACTCGATCATGGAATCATTTTCCGGGAAATAGACTTTTCTTCAGAAGACATTATCCCCGCAAAATGATAAAGACGATGTACCCGCAGTAGAGAAGCAGAAAGGCAGCCCCCTCGAGACGATCAATCTTGTGTCTTTTCCCGGTAAAGGTGAACAGGAAAAAGAGCGCGATTACGCCGGAGAGAATCCAGATATCGACGTTGAGCATCACGTTGAAATCGATCGGCCTGATGCTCGCGGTCAACCCGAGTATCCAGAGCACGTTCAAGATGTTGGAACCTACCACGTTGCCTACGGCAAGACCGGCGTTTCCTTTTTTTGCAGCCACCGCGGAGGTGGCCAGTTCCGGAAGCGAGGTGCCTAAGGAAACTATGGTCAGCCCAATCAAAGCTTCGCTCATCCCTGCGGCGCGGGCCATCTCCCGGGCGCCGTCCACGATCCACTGTCCGCCTACCGCCAGCCCCGCAGCCCCGGCGACGATCAGAACCAGGGCGATCGGAAGGCTTGTAGTTTTTTCGATCCTCTCAAAAATTTCCTCTTCCCTGCTGTGCGCCACGGAAAACACGTAGTACATGTAAATGAAAAAGTAGCCGATAAGCACAAGCCCGTCGCCTCGCGACAATACCGAGTTACCTGTCCCGCCGCCTAAGACCCGGTCGTTCGCCAGCACCGCCAATACAAGCACCGACAGAAGCACAAAGGGGATCTCCCGCCAGCGCAAGCTACGGTCCATAGCAAGGGGTCTGATCACCGATGCGACCCCCAGAATCAAGAGAATATTCGCCGTGTTGGAACCGACTACGTTCGCCACCGCAAGATCCGCCGAGCCCTTGAAGGCAGACACTACAGCGATAATCAGTTCCGGTGCGGAAGTTCCAAAGGCTACGACTGTAAGGCCTACGGTCAGCTCGGACATGCCGAGCTTGAGAGCTACGGAACCTGATCCTCGCACCAAAAGGTCGGCTCCCCATAAAAGTGCCGGGAATCCGAGAACAAACAGTATGTAAGTCAGAATCATCTATGTGGCTCCTCGACCTGACTATTGTATTGCCGGCGGCCGATTTCTGCTACATATGTGGGAAAAAATCGTTTAACGGCAAGAGGGAACATTTTCACAGTATCTTGTCGGCCCTTCGGACTGCTGAGAAGAGTCAACCGGCTTGATTGTCGCGGATCGCCGTTATGCGGTGACCGAATCTATACAATTTTCAGAAGAGGTCGTCTCCGATTTATGAAATGCGCCACTTTGACGGCACAGCCGACCAAATAGATGTACCTGCAGAGCTCATGCATCAACAGAGATTTTGCGTACAATGAGGCTTTTTAATACGGCGCAAATTTTATCGAGATTAGTTGCTCTCTGGCGTACCGGGGCAACTTGCAATTCAAGTCTGTCCCGCAACGTTAGTCCCTCTAAATCGAGGCCGTCTGCAACTCTACATTCAGCGTTGTTAAGAAATTGATACTCTATTTGAAGCGCCACCAATGGCGGCCTAGAGGTTGCGGGACGGACTTCATACGAGGGATAGCGGTAAGTCGCACGCCCTAAACGAATCCATAATCGCGTTCAGTGGGGAAAACAGGGAATCTGACAAGGAGCTATTGACACTCTGAGCTCAGTCGGCTAATTTATGACCATATAACCATAACGGTCACATAGATACAGGAGAGATGATGCCGAAAGGATTCAGCGAAGAAGAACGAGAACGAATCAAGGAGGCCCTGCTCGAGACGGGAGAGGCGCTATTCAGCCGCGTCGGCTTTGAAAAGACGACAGTAGCCGAGCTCGCAATACAAGTCGGTATATCCAAAGGGGCGTTCTACCTCTTCTTCACCTCTAAGGAGGATCTGCTTATGTCACTCATCGCTCGCTTCGAAGAGAGGACTCGTGCCGGAATCGAGGAGACCTTCCAAAGCGCACCAACAGCTCGCGATGGGCTTCGGGCGGTGGTGATGGAACAGCTCGAACAAGCCAAGAGCAATCCACTCATCGGACAGCTCATGACCGGTGACCTCCTACGCCGAATCTGGCACCGGTCGAGCGACGCAGCCCGAAAGCGAAGCATAGGGAGCGACGAGGAGTTCCTTCGCGAGCTCATCGGGAAAAGCGGCAACCTCAAAGTCTCTCCGGAGGAGGCGTCGGGAATGCTTCGGGCTCTGGCCCTTGTGACCGTCCATCGCGACACCGTTGGTGAGCAAATCTACGACGAAGTAGAAGGCGCGCTGGTTGAGGCTGTCGTGGATCACATCATGGGAGGCGGCGATGGTACCAATTGAAACCAATCGGCTAACCAAACGGTACGGCG
>CAZHXC010000284.1:0-5179 GCA_964536145.1 uncultured Spirochaetales bacterium
TTTCCTATTCCAACGCAATCTTAGTGCGTTGTCCAGTTTTCGGGGTCCAGCATAAATCCATAGGTATATTCGAAGCGATGAAGTCTTTTGGAATAAAATACGTTGTTGACCCTGCCTCAGCTCACGGTGATCTATCACAAGATCAGGTTTCCCTCGACTACCTGCAATTCCCCGCGCAAACTCTCTCCTATCGTTCTGGCGACTGTGACGACCTATCAATCTGCTATGCCGCCTTGCTTGAATCCATTGGTATTGAAACGGCTTTTGTTACCGTTCCCGGACATATTTTTATGGCGTTTGCTATCGACATATCCCCTGAAGCTGTAGCAAAGACATTTTTGCGACCCGAAGATTTCATCGTAAATGGAGGTAAGTCCTGGGTACCTGTAGAAACCACTGCCGTTCAAGAGGGTTTTCTGGAAGCTTGGAAACTTGGTGCACAGCAATGGCGGGAACACAATTCCGCAGGTGCTTCGGAGTTCATCCCGATCCGAGAAGCGTGGCGTATTTATGAAGCAATCGGAGTCAAAGATGAAGATTTTGTCGTAGCCGAGACGAATATCGAAGAGGTGCTTTCACAGTACAAACGCGAGTTTGCGCGCTTCGTAGATCGAGAAACCTTCGAAAGGACGAAAATCTTAAGGGCGCAGGCCCAATCAAGCAACAATCCGGCAAAGTTTATTAATAAGATAGGTGTCCTCTATGCGAAGTATGGCCGCTATGAGAAGGCTATGATAGAGTTCCTGGCAGCGGCGAAGTCTGGATACGTACCCGCTATGGTGAACCTGGGTAACATTTTTTACCTTCAGGATAACAACATTATGGCTGTCGACTATTTCGAACGCGCGCGCGAAAGCGAACCGGACAATGTAGCTATTCTTGTTGGTCTTGCCAAAACATATCATGAAATGGAAGACCTTGAGCAAGTACAGCGGATGTATGACCAAATTGGTGTCTTAAGTCCGGAAACCGCCGAAAAACTGGCGTATCTTAGCACTCAAGAGGTGAACACCAAAGCTGCGGATGCCACAAAACAGAAATTCAACACCATTATATGGGATGAGCACTAATCGCGTAACCTATTCTGATAAGCGTAAGATCACAAGTCGAGTCCTTATCGCCCCATTAGCACTTAAAAGCCGGGCGGACTTGGCCGTAATCGTAAGCAACCCTGGGAAGCGCTGTTTTCTGCAAAGCGATAGCCTTTTGTGATCAATCGGGATAGATAACAACCCTGTTTCTTGAAGAAAGATCGTACCTTGCCTTGCCCCGGACATAAATGAGAGGATAGAGGTATATGATCAAATTAGCAGATAGAGAATGGAACCCAGATAAGGAGCGGCTTCTCGCAGACGGCGCGTGGGGCACCGAGCTCATGAAGCGCGGGCTTCAAGAAGGCGAAGTGCCGGAACAGCTGAACATCGACAGACCCGAAACCGTGCGTGAGGTTGCCGGTGATTACCTGAATGCAGGAAGCGATATCATCCTGACGAACTCCTTTACGGCAGGCAGATGTCAGCTCGAGCGGCACGGGCTTGCCGAGAAGGTGCCGGAGATAAACAAGGCCGCGGCTGAGATTGCGGTAGCGGCAGCGCGGGAGTTTGGCGCGCGAGGCGGCGCCGCCGGCCAATCACAGCGGCGATTCTTCGACCGACCCCTCGTGGCCGGCAGCATGGGCCCTACGGGCAAACTCGTCACGATGAAAGAAATTGGCACCGATGAGCTGTTGGAAGTATTTTCTGAGCAGGCTGAAAGCCTCGCCGCGGGTGGCGTGGACCTCCTGCTCATCGAAACCATGACCGATTTGGAAGAGATGAAGGTTGCCGTCCGGGCGGCGGCAAAGACGGGCTTGCCGGTGATTTCTTCGATGAGCTACAACCACGCGCCTGCGGGGTATCGCACCATCATGGGTAATTCACCCGAGCAGTGTATAGACACCGCGCTTGATGAAGGCGCATCGATCATCGGGGCCAACTGTGGCACCGGAATCGAAAACTATATGGATCTTGCCTCCGAGCTCTGCTCATCCGGCAAGGCGCCGGTCTGGATCAAGGCAAACGCGGGACTGCCAAAGATGAGCGGTACGGAGGTTGTCTACGAGCAAACTGCGGATGAGTACGCAAGCTTTATACCCAAGCTTCTCGATCTGGGCGTGAGCGTGGTAGGCGGATGTTGCGGAACCACCCCTGAGTTTGTTCAGGCGATGCGGCGTGAGCTCGACAGCTGGCTTGCCGGCTAAAACCCGCGGGAGTTAATACCATGGCAGAACTCGATATTTACGGTATAGGCAATCCACTCATAGATGTGGTCGTAGACGCTGAAGAAGCAGATTTAACAGCGCTTGGCCTCGACAAAGGAATCATGCGCCTCGTTGATCTCGATGAACGGTCCATGATCCTCGAGCGCGTGAAAGAGAGAAGAATCGGCTACAGTTGCGGCGGGTCGGCGCCAAACACCCTTATCTTCCTCTCCGCCCTCGGCATAAAGACCGCACTCGCCGGAAAAATCGGCAAGGATGAGTTTGGCGACAGGTACCGGGAAAACCTTCCGACTGAAAATATGCACAACCAGCTTGTCACCGGCGATACCGCCACCGGCTCGAGCGTGATTCTGGTTACCCCAGATTCCGAGCGAACCATGAACACCTACTTAGGCGCAAACCGGGAGTTTAGCAATGATGATGTTGATCTGGACGTGGTCAACACTGCTGAGTTTTTCTACTTTACCGGTTACATGTGGGATACCGATCACCAGAAAAACGCGGTGCTCAAAGCGCTCAAGTCGTTCAAAGAACGAAAGAAAACTATCGCCTTCGATCTGGCGGACCCCTTTGCGGTAACCAGATATCACGATGATTTCCGCGATCTTATCAGCGAACACATTAATGTGGTATTCGCAAACCGCGAGGAGGCAAAGCTCATGTTTGGCACCGAATCCGCGGAGGATGCGGTGGCCGCGCTCTCAGAGATTTGTGAGCTGGCGGTGGTAAAGGATGGAGCTTCCGGCTCGTTTGTCAAAAGAAAGGGCGGTAATATGGAACGGATACACGTCAGAACCGTCGAGGCTATCGATACCACCGGCGCCGGGGACATGTTTGCCGCCGGTTTTCTCTACGGGCACCTCTCCGGGATGAGCGACAGGGAGGCGGGCATCTGCGCCTCGTATCTCGCTTCACGCATCGTGGAGACCTGGGGCGCCCAGTTTGTTCCTGATAAGCGCCGTGTGGTTGCCGATGAGGTACGCCGCGGGGCATGGCGATTTACGTCATGAATGAAACAAACCAGGAAAACGAAAAGCGTTGGGGGAGAGAGATTGACCAAGCAAACCGCCGCCGTCTCGAGAAAATAGTTGCAAGCGTACCTGAGGGTGCGGAGAGGATTCTAGACGCGGGTTGCGGAGATGGCATTGTAGGTAATTACCTTCTGGAACGGGGATACGATGTTACCGGTATCGATATAAGTGAAGTCGCACTCGAGTATTTCAAAGGGAAGAAAGTGGTTGGCGATATCACAAACATGCCGTTTGATGATTCCAGTTTTGATCTCGTGATATCCTCTGAAGTCCTCGAACATATACCGGCCAACAAGTACCAGAAAGCAATACATGAACTAGGCAGAGTGGCGGCTAAGTGGATTATCGTATCTACGCCATTCGAAGAACATCTGAAGAATGCATTTGTTAAGTGTAACGCTTGCGGCGCTGAGTTTCACCGGAACTTTCATGTACGATCGTTTACCAATGCAGATATTGAAAATCTTTTTCCCGGATTTACCTTTTCTAGAACGCTCTATATTGACAAGTGGAGAATGTACCATCCAATTATCCTGTGGATGCTTCATCGAGTATTCAAAATTTACACGAATTCGTTGGAAATCGAGTGTCCAGTATGCCATTTCAAAATAGGTGTTAATATGCTCGAAACCTCACGCGAACGGAGAATTCATAGAGTCTTAAACGCATGCAATAGAAGAATACAGAAAGAAAAGGCTCGTTGGATAGTAGTCAGGTACGATAGGGACTCGTAGACGGCGTTGCGGATATGCCCAAACTAAATTTGCTTGTTGTAACCAACCTTTATCCTTCTACTAGCGGGCATTACGAATCGGAACGCGTCACACATGCATTACGAACTATTTTTGCAGGAATGACCGATCGGTGTAGGATATTAGTCCTCAAACCAGTTGCAGCCGGGGAACAGGAAAAAAAAGAGATTGTAGATGACATCGAAGTAAATTGCCTACATATTCCACGAGTTCCCCGCACTGTATTCTATATCACCACAAAGATACAGCGGCTATTTCGGGAAAAGCAATTTCGCCCGGATGCGGCGATTGGTCATATGTATACCGGTGCATTCATAGCACGAAGAGTCTCTTCGCGGTATCGCATTCCTTTTATTTATGGAATACATGGTAGTGACGTACTACACGTACAAACTCATTCTCGATTGGGAAGGAGAATACGTTCTTGCCTGAAAGACGCCAATTTACTCGCAATTCGTTCTTGGGCGCTGGCGCATCAGCTGTTAGGCAAATGGGAGCATTGCCCACCCTATTTCATTGCTTTTTCGGGAATCGAAGCTGGTATCATTGTTCAGGATGAATTGGGTCATAATAAAGTAAAGCAGGCTACAGATTCGAGAGAGATAACCTTTGTTACAGTCTCCCTACTACAAAAACTGAAGAATATCGATAGTACGATGCGGGCTCTTGCAGAAGCAAACCACGTTTTCGACTGGCGCTACATTATTGTGGGTGATGGTGAAGAACGAAACCACCTGGAAAAACTGAGCGAAGAGCTTGGGATCAATGATCGGACAATTTTCCTCGGTTACCAGAAGCGCGAGAAGGTGCTTTCGATTTTGGAAACCACCGATGTTTTTATTATGGTCAGTGCCCCTGAAACTTTTGGACTAGCGTACCTTGAAGCCATGGCAAAAGCAAACATAGTGATTGGTGCAAAAGGATGGGGAATCGCCGGCGTAGTAGAACACGAAAGAAACGGTTTTCTCTGCGAAGCAGGTGAAACAGCCGAATTGCGGAAAACAATAGAAAACATCGAAATGCGCTATATCGACAACACTATACAGCCGATGATTGATGCGAGCATTTCCACAGCTCACGAGATGACAAACAAGCGCGCATCTGAAAACTACTTTGAACACATTGCGGTATTCCTA
>CAZHXC010000285.1:0-4946 GCA_964536145.1 uncultured Spirochaetales bacterium
TATACGCCGCGGGTGAGTGCGCCTGCGTTTCCGTTCACGGTGCAAACAGGCTCGGAACCAACAGCCTCGTGGACCTGATTGTGTTCGGCAGACGAGCGGGGATCCATATTGCCGACTATGTCGGCTCAGCTGACTTCTCCGCGGTTCGGACCGATGCCGCGGCAAAGCAGGCCGCGTTTATGGAGAAGCTCTCCGACGGCGCGTCAGGCCCTTCGATACAGGAGATCTTTGAACGGATGCAGGAAACGATGATGAAGAATGTTGGCGTGTACAGACATGCCGATGGTATGAAACGGGCGGTACAGGATATTGCTGCGTTGCGGGAGGAGGCGGGGGAACTCCGTCTTCAGGACACGAACGCAGCGTTTAACAGCGAGGTTCTTGATATAATCGAGGTACAAAATCTGTTGGATCTGTCATTGATAACCGCGGAATCGGCATTGAACCGTGCGGAAACCCGTGGTGCTCATTCGAGGGAGGATTTTCCCGACCGGGATGATGATAATTGGCTGAAGCACACGATGGCCCGCCTGGAGAACGACGATGTGAGTATCTATTACAAGGATGTCGATCTGAGCAGGTGGAAACCAAAACCGCGGGTGTACTGATGCCCTACCCGGAAAAGGAGCTACGATGAAGGTTGTGCTCGAAGTCAGCAGATACAATCCCGAAAGCGACGGTGATCCCTATTTTGAGAAATATGAGGTAGAGGTCGATCCGACCGACCGTGTGTTGGATGCGCTCATGACGGTGAAGCGCGGGGTTGACCGGACGTTGACATTTAGAAAGAGTTGCGCCCACGGGGTATGCGGTTCCGACGCGATGCGAATCAACGGCCGCGAAGCCCTTGCCTGCAAAACGCTCATCGAGGACGTTGCCGAAAGTGATGGAGCGGTGGTGAGGATCGAGCCGCTGCGTCACCTGGAGGTGGAGCGTGATCTCATGGTCCATCAGGGGCCTTTTTTTGAGAATTATGAAAAGGTGCAGCCGTTCCTGATACCGGCCAAGAAAACCGGGTCACGAGAGTATATCCAGTCACCAGAAGACAGGTCGCTAATAGACGATGCAACAAAGTGCATACTGTGCCAGGCCTGCGTTTCCGCATGCCCGGTGCTCGACACAAACAAGAACTTCATCGGTCCGGCGGCGATAGTGCAGGCGGCCAGGTTCGTCTTCGACACAAGAGATGCGGGGTTTGAAAAAAGGCTTTCAATACTCGATCATCCTGACGGGGTCTGGTCTTGCGAAAATCATTTCGAGTGCACCAGGGTCTGCCCGCGGGGGATCAAGGTGACCAAACTGATTAATCTCACAAAACGGAAGATTACCGCGTATCGGAAGGAACGTGGGGAAAGCACCGCGGAGAAGCAATGAGTAAGCGCCGGATGTGCGAGATAGAGTGAGGCCGGCGGACCCGGCAAAGAAGGTAAAGTGGAAAGTCGAATCGGTATCGATATAGATAACCTCGATTTTGTCGAACAACTGTACGAATCATGGAAAACTGATCCGGATTCCGTCCCTGATGATTGGGCATCGATTTTTGAAAGTTTTGCAGCCAATGGCGGAATGAGCGTGTCAAAGGCCGCCGCTCGCTATGCTGCCTCCGTCGCCGTGCCAACCACAACCACCACCGGCGTGCCGGCAGGAGCGCCGGCAGCAGCGCCGGCAACCGTCCGGGACTACACGCAAACCTACGTCTACAAGCAGGGGAGAGTCGACAGTCTCGTTTGGGCGTACAGGGATGTAGGATATCTGTACGCAAACCTGAACCCGCTCCACGGGTATCTCCCGCCCGAGCTCGAGTACTTAGCAAAAACCGTGGAGGGCGCCTATGGCTCGCTCGAGCCTCAGAGTTTCGGTTTGACCGAAGAGGATCTTGACACCGAGTTCAGGTCGGGAAGAAACCTCACGCCTGCGAAGGGAACGTTACGGGAGATCCTTGCTTCGCTCAAAGCAACATACTGCGGACCAATCGGTACAGAGATACTTCACATACAGAACAAGGCGATGCGGGGCTGGGTTATCGAGAAACTCGAAGAGGACAACAATTCGCCTCGTTTGAGTGGAGACAAAAAGAAGAGGGTACTGACCGACCTGATAAAAGCCGAGGAGTTTGAGCGGTTTATCCATTCAAACTACATTGGCCGGAAACGGTTTTCCCTCGAGGGGAGCGAATCACTCATCCCTGCCCTTCATCAGATCATAGATTCCGCCGCCAACGAGTTGGGGGTTCAGGAGATCGTCATGGGGATGGCGCACCGCGGAAGGCTCAATGTCCTCACGAATCTGATGCACAAGCCGGAGGAGGAGATTTTCTCCACCTTTGAGGAGAAGGTGCTCCCGCATGAGGTCGGTGGGAGCGGAGACGTGAAATATCATCTCGGCTTTAGTACCGATCACGAACACGAGGACGGATCAAAGGTGCATGTCAGTCTGCCGCCGAACCCGAGCCATCTCGAGGCTGTAGATCCTGTTGTTCAGGGGAAGGCCCGGGCGCAGCAGCGACGCCGTGAAGATACCCAGCGCAAAAAGGTTCTCCCGGTTCTCGTTCACGGTGACTCCGCCTTTACCGGACAGGGCATAGTTGCTGAAACATTCAACCTTTCCCAGCTCCGTGGTTACAAAACCGGCGGCACCGTCCATATCATCGTCAACAACCAAATCGGTTTTACCACCTCAGCCCGGGACACACGCTCAACCTTTTTCTGTACCGATGTGGCAAAGTCGATGCCCGTTCCGATTTTTCATGTAAACGGCGATCATCCTGAGCACGTCATCCGTGTGATAGATCTCGCGGTCCGATTCAGGCAGAAGTTTGGATATGACGCGGTGGTCGATATTGTCTGTTACAGAAAATATGGTCACAACGAGGCGGATGATCCCTCATTTACCCATCCAATCATGTATAGGCTCATCGAGAAGGCGGAGAGCGTCGCGGAAAAGTACGGACGGCAGTTGGAGTCAGAAGGGGTAATTGATGAAGAGGATCGGGAAAAGATCAGGGAGGAGTACAGGCAGCGTTTGAAGGATGCGCTTGAAAGCGCACGGAACGAACCTGTGGCCTACAAGCCCGATGGATTCGAACACGGGGCGTGGAAAGGCTATACGCGTGAATATGACAACTCGCCGGTGGATACAACCGTCGATAGTGAGAAACTGCGGTTCATAGGCGAACACTTAGTCTCGGGGCCGAAAGGATTCGGAATTCACAAAAAGCTCAGACGAATACTCGATGAGAAGAAGAAGATGTTTGCCTCAGGTGAGGGGTTTGATTGGGCAACAGCCGAGGCCTTGAGTTTTGGTTCGCTCTTGCTCGAGGGATTTCCGGTAAGGCTTTCCGGTGAGGATTCAGGACGCGGCACCTTCTCTCAAAGACACGCGGTGTGGTGGAACACCGATTCCGCAGAACCCGAGCCATATGTGCCGCTGGCGAACCTTTCCGAGGACCAGGCACGGTTCCGAGTCTACGACAGCCCGTTGTCCGAGTATTCGGTGCTCGGTTTCGAGTACGGCTACGCGATGACCGACCCCGGGATGCTCACGTTGTGGGAGGCTCAGTTCGGCGATTTTGCAAACGGCGCGCAGGTAATTATCGACCAGTTTGTCGCAGCCGGGGAGGCGAAGTGGAACCGGGGAAACGGTCTGGTGATGCTGCTTCCCCACGGATACGCGGGTCAGGGCCCCGAGCATTCTTACGGCCATCTCAGCCGGTTCCTGCAGCTCGCCGCACAGGATAATATTCAGGTGTGCAATCTCACTACTCCGGCTCAGTATTTTCACCTACTGCGCCGTCAGATGAGGCGGCGTTTTAGAAAGCCGCTTATCATCATGTCTCCCAAAAGCCTGTTGAGAAGCAAAGAGGCGGTCTCAACCTTGGAAGATCTCGCAGCCTGCGGATTCTGCGAGGTGATTGATGACCCGGCGGGCTATCGTGAGGCTGAGACGGTACTCCTCTGTTCAGGCAAGGTCTATTACGATTTGAACAGGAGAAGAGTGGAAGAAGAGAGAAGCGACACCGCCATCGTGCGACTCGAACAGCTCTATCCTCTGCCCGAAGAGAGAATCGCCGCGGTTCTCGGCGCCTATAAAAAGGCAAAGCGACATCTCTGGGTACAGGAAGAACCGCGGAACAGGGGCGGGTGGTACTTCATCAACGAGCACAGAAGGCGGATTGTCGATACAATCGAATATGTCGGAAGGCCCGGTAGTGCAAGCCCGGCCACAGGATCCTACAAACAGCACCAGCTCGAGCTCGAGACGATCTTGAAGCAGGTGTTTCAATGAGCAGGAGCGGCGGATGAAGAAAGAAATAGACGTTCCCAAGATGGGTGAGTCGGTTGCATCGGGAATCATAGCCGCGTGGCTGAAGGCGGACGGAGATTTCGTCAAGGAAGGCGACGAGATTTTCGAGCTCGAGACCGATAAGGCGACCCTGGCGGTGCCCTCAACGGCTTCCGGGGTTCTCTCCCGTCTGGCAGAGGAAGGAGACGAGGTCGAGGTTGGACAGGTTGTTGCCGAGGTGGACACCGAGAGGCAGGCAGCGGAGGCGACGGAAGCCGGGCAGCCCGCGGAGGCGACGGAAGCCGTGGCGGCCGGCACAGAAGCTCAATCCGGGCCGGCCAAGCAAGGTCCGGCTAAACACGACCCATCCAAACACGCGCCGGAGGATCTGGAGGGTCTGTCACCTGCGGTCCGTCGAATCGTCGTGGAACACAACCTTGATCCCTCGTCAATAAAGGGCTCGGGGAAGGACGGGCGCATCACCAAAGCGGATGCACTCGCCGCACTTTCCACGGTGCTCGATAATGCTTCGACGCTTCCGGAAGCTCAGGAAACCGGGGGCGATTCGACTGCCGCGCAGGAGGCAACCGGCGATACCGGAGCGGCGCAAAAGACAGGCGCCGAATGGCAGCACCGCGAAAAGATGACCTCGATTCGAAAGAGGA
>CAZHXC010000285.1:4956-5168 GCA_964536145.1 uncultured Spirochaetales bacterium
GCCGAGCGGCTCGTGGCATCAAAGCAGTCAAGCGCCCATCTCACCACCTTCAATGAGATCGACGTCTCCGCCGTTTCTTCTCTGAGGTCGCGGTACCGTGAGGCCTTTGAGGAGCTGCACGGCGTCCGGTTGGGTTACATGTCCTTTTTTGTCAAAGCCGCCGTCGGCGCTTTGGCTGAGTTTCCTGTGGCCAACGCGATGATAGACGGCGA
>CAZHXC010000286.1:0-480 GCA_964536145.1 uncultured Spirochaetales bacterium
CGGACCGACCGGAATAATTGCCGGAAGGCCGAACGTCCAAGAACTTAATGATGTAGCCGGTATGGGTATGGTAATGGGCCTCCTCAGAGGAATGCACCTCATACTGCCTCTCGGAGACGTAAGCCTGGATCTGCACCAGTAACTAACGGCTCTTTTACGGCTCCCGGATGTAACATTCCCGGGCAAGAATGGGACTGTAGTTATAGAATGGAAACCGTGGAAGAGGACCTGCATGCTGCAATCGTCAGAGCCGGATTAGGAGACATCCGGGCGTTTGAATTGCTCGTAAGGCGCTACTACAAACTTGCATTTGGTTACGCAATCTCGACCCTGAAAGACTACCATCTAGCTGAAGATGCGGTACAGGAGTGCTTTGCTGAGGTCTACCGGACCCTCCGCAATTTACGGCATCCGTCGGCGTTTCCCTCATGGCTAAGGCTTGTGGCGCGCAAGCAGTGCGACAGGCTTACGAGAAAGAAA
>CAZHXC010000286.1:490-5152 GCA_964536145.1 uncultured Spirochaetales bacterium
GGATAAGCAGCCGCTTTGAAAGTCCGGAGATTCAGGTTGAACGGAGAGAGCGTGAAGCCGAGATACAGGCGCTGATACGAACACTGCCACAGAAACAACGCATCGTAATTGAGCTCCATTACATGGACGGTCTCTCGCAGGGCGACATTTCGCAGTTTCTGGAAATCAAACCATCAACCGTGAGAAAAAGGCTATTTGATGCAAGATCCCGGTTGAAAAAGGAGATGGCCATGGCCACAGAAAAACAGACAGATTCCGCAATCAGATCGCTCTTTAGCAACCGTATCGCTCCGGACCTCCTCAAGAAACTTCTCTCTGATCCTTCTATTCTCGAGTTGAACGGTGAACAGAGAGAGCTCACGGTTCTCTTTGCAGACGCCATCGGGATAACCGACACGCAGAGCCGGATGCGTCTCCCCGATTTTTTCAGCTACATGAACAGGCACTTCACGATTCTGTTCGACATTATCGTTTCAAATCAGGGTTTTCTGGATAAGATAATAGGCGATGAGTTTATGGCGCTCTGGGGAACACCTGCAAATCCCAAAGAGCATGCAACTTTAGCATGCTACACCGCCCTTCAGATGCAGGACAAGCTCAAGTCGCTCGAAGAGGAACAGGTCACAGGAGATGATCCGCCGTTCAGGATATCAATCGGCATAAACTCCGGGCCCGCTCTTATCGGCAACTTTGGCCCACCCCAATTCCTTCAGTACACGCCACTTGGCGATACGATAAACTTTGGCGCAAGACTCGAAGGGCTTGCAAGAGAGTACGGGGTGGAAATCGCAATTGGTGAAGATACCTACAAAATGGCTCAGGAAAATATCGTCGCGAGGAAACTCGATGAAATAGATGTGCGGCAGATGGGAAAAAGTATCGGCATCTACGAGCTCGTGGCCCGTGCCGGCGGCGATTTGCCGGAGAACCTCCTTCAGAAACTCAGCGCCTTTGAAAAGGGATACGAGGAGTTTGCAGCGGGGAACACCGATACCGCAAGAAAGCACTTTCTTGCCGCACTCGAGGCGAGTGAAGGTACCGATGTGCCGTCTCTGATCTATCTGCAGCGCTGCTTTGACCGGACGAGAACAAGGAGATAGACGCCGGCCCGGAGGTGGCCCGGAGGTGCCCGAGGGCGCCGTCGCGTCCCACGAAAAAGCGGCGCCCCCTGTAGGTAGCCGGGCCTATAAAGTACAGTGGATTTGAGGACGATACTTTATAAGATATGTCTTCTGCCCGGAGTACAACACCTGACAGCATTGAGACGATACTTGCCCGGCTTAGTGAACCGCGCTTCCCAAAGGTTGACGAAATGCTCGGTAAGATTTTTGACGCCCGGCAGTTTGAAAACCTCACATTGCTCGAACGCGAAGAAGCAGTCCTCGATTTTCTTTCGCAAAACCGTGAGAGATGGCACAACATGCTCGTACGCGAAGGTCTGTTCACCGGGCAAACCCCTGAAAACATGCACGCGGTTAGCACACGCTGTGCGATAGAAAAATCAAACAGAAAACTCATCCCGATTCTCATAGACGAAGTGAGAAAGTTGGATTTTAGATTTATAGAGGTTCTAAAGAACTCGGACGGGCTGTCCGAGACACTCCCCCTTGATCTTATCGATATTGAAATACGGGCTCTAAAACGATTGAGTGGAAGAGGCGCGCTCAAAGGTCCCCTCGAGATCATTCGCTCAGACGCTGTCGAACGGTACACCCAGACGGCGGAAGAGCGCGACGGTGTCATAGCCGGTATGGCGCTTGCGCCTCTCAAAAAGAGATTGAATCTACGGGAAATAAATCACTGCGTAAAAACCGCGCTGTTACTGAAGAACTCGATCTACATCACTCTTGACCCGGAATCCATACTACAAAGCGGTTTTACCGAAAAGCAGGCACATCACGCAATCAGGAGTATCCAGGCGAAATACCCCCGGGTTCCATCGTTTCTTCTCAAGATGGCACTGTACGCGAATCTCAACGCGGAAACAACGGTAGAATCTCAGGCAAAAATACCCGCGGTGGCACGATTTGTCTCATTGCTTGCGGACCTAGGAGCCAATATCATTTCCAGTCGACAGAATGACAGCGGTCTTCAGGAACTGGAATCAAACTTGCTCTCGGGGATGCGGGAACACCTGCCGGACGAATACAAGGAATCGGTGGACGGCAGACTTCTCGAGGAGCTTATCGTCATAGCGGAAGAAGAGAGCTGGTAGCGCGCAGCGGCGAGCGCTCGCATACCGGCACTATTTTCTAATTCAGTCTGTCCCGCAACGTTAACTCAATTGAAAATCTTTCCCGGATTGAGTATTCCCTTTGGATCAAAATCATTCTTGATCATCTTCATGAGTTCTATGGTTTTGGCATCGAGGTTTACCTGCAGATGGTCCTTCCGGGTTAGCCCGACACCATGCTCACCGGTTATCTTGCCTCCAAGCTTTGCGGCGATATTGTAGATTTCAGCAGCGGCGGTCGGGGCTTTCTTTTCCCACTCCTCAACCGGAAGCGTCTTGATGATGTTCACATGGATATTCCCGTCCCCGGAATGCCCAAAACTGATAATCTGGAGATTGTGTGCAGCGGCCACTTCTTTGATCTTTGTGAGCGCTTCCGGGAGAACACTCCTGGGAACCGAAATGTCCTGTGTATCCATCTGGTGCAAAGGGCTCAGGTTTTGCAGCGCTTCGATTATTTTCCGTCTCGCGTCCCACAGCTTGTCTCTGAGCTGCGAATCATCGGCCACGAGCACCTCGAGGGCGCCGCGCTCGAGACACATCTCGCCGAGCTGTTCCGCCTCTTTGAGAAGCGCCTCTTCATCATTTCCGTCGAGGGTGATGAGCAGATGGGCCGCGGCATCGTCAAACGGTACTTCTTTCTCAGTGAGCTTCTCTGCAGCAAGGATGCTGTCCTGTTCCATGAACTCGAGCGCGGCGGGTACTATCCGGTTTTTCAACACCGCGGAAACCGTCTCGGCAGCTGTCGTGAAATTGTCGAACGGTACGAGCAGATCTATGCGTTCCTTTGGCAGGGGAATCAGTCTGAGGAGGATTTTTGTGATGACGGCGAGGGTTCCCTCGGAGCCTATCAGAAGCTGAAGCAGGCTGTAACCGGTGACGTCCTTCACGACCTTACCACCGAGGTTGATGATTTCTCCCGAGGGCAGCACGGCCTCAAGCCCGCAGACGTACTGATGGGTCACACCGTATTTTACCGCACGAGGCCCACCGGCGTTCTCGGCTATGTTGCCGCCAATCGAGCACGAATCAAGGCTTGCCGGATCAGGGGGATAAAAAAGCCCCTTCTCTTCCACAGCCCGATGGAGATTACCGGTGATAACCCCCGGCTCTACCGTTACAAAGAAGTTCTCCTCGTCGATTTCAAGGATCTTGTCCATCTTCTCCGTCGACAGCACCAAACCGCCGTGAACGGGAACCGAGCCTCCGCTCAGTCCCTGGCCGGCGCCCCGGGGGGTGACCGGAAAGCCCTCTTCCTGCGCAAGTTTCATGATATCTGAAACCTGCTGCGTGGTTTTCACGGTAACCACCATCTCCGGGCCCGCATCCGTTTGCGCCGCTTCATCATGAGTATACGGTTCAAGGTACTCAGGATCGGATATGGCGTTTTCTTCTCCAACTATCTCCAACAGGAGTTTGGCGATTCGGTCGTCGATCTTTGTGTAATTCATACTAAAATCCTCATGTAAGCGAAAGTCTTGGTATAGCAGGATAAATCGCTTTGCGCAAGATTAGACGACAACAGACCGGGGATCAAGATATGCACATACCGGTTTTACATTTTCAGGGTTCGTGCGACATATCGCTACCAGAGGATCAAATAATACTATAGAATCGGCCTCCATGGACTTGAGAAATGTTGCAATAATCGCCCACGTAGACCACGGAAAGACAAGTCTTGTGGATTCGATGTTCAAACAGAGCGGTGTCTTCCGTGCCGGGCAGGCGGTTGATGACCGGATAATGGACAGAATGGACCTCGAGAGAGAGCGGGGGATTACCATCGCGGCGAAAAACTGCGCGGTTCTCTGGAAAGGCGTAAAGATAAACATTATCGACACTCCGGGGCACTCGGATTTTGGCGGCGAAGTTGAACGGGCGCTCTCCATGGCGGATGGGGCTATCCTGCTCGTAGACGCCGCGGAGGGGCCGTTGCCGCAGACGAGATTTGTGCTGAACAAGGCTATCGCCGCAGGTTTGACGCTCCTGGTTGTGATAAACAAAATTGACAGGCAGGATGCGAGACCTCTGGGGGTGCTGGACGAAATACACGACCTTCTCATCGATCTTGACGCTAATGATGATCAGCTCGAAGCACCTATTCTCTACGCGGTCGGCAGGGACGGAATCGCGGTCAAAAATCCTGATGAGGAAGGAGAAAACCTCGACATCCTCATGGACACGATTTTGGAGGTCGTCCCTCCGCCAAAGATACACGCTGAAGGTCAGTTCCAGATGCTCGTCTCAGATTTGAGTTACTCCGACTATCTCGGCCGGCTTGCCGTTGGAAAAATTTACAGGGGAAATGTGAGGGCTAACGACAACTTAGTTTGCGTAAAGGAAGATGGAGAAGCGGTCCCTCTGAAGGTCTCCAAAATTCAGATATACGCCGGGCTCTCGGTGGTTGACGCTACAGAAGCGTCCGCCGG
>CAZHXC010000287.1:0-5127 GCA_964536145.1 uncultured Spirochaetales bacterium
TCGAGCCTGTACATAAGATCATTCGCGGCGGAACCGACGGTGCACGTCTTTCAGCGATGGGCATACCCACACCAAATATCTTTGCCGGCGGCCACAGTTTCCATTCGAGGAGCGAGTGGGCGGCGCTCGGCGTCATGGTCTCGGCTTCTCAGGTGCTGATTCATCTTGCCCGGCTGTGGAGGGATTCCGGCGAGTAGCCCGTGCGCTCGCCACGAACGACCGCGCCGGCGTCTTGCACAGGCGGCTACTACTCGATGAAAACCCGTGACACCCGCGAGTTGATACCGCAGGTGATCTCGTAGGGAATGGTATCCAGCATTCGAGCCAGCTCGGCCGCATCGGGACCGCGTTTGTCGGGGCCGAAGAGCACCGCCTCGTCATGAAGCTGTACACCGGAATCCGGGCCAAGATCCACAAGAAACTGATCCATACAAACGGTTCCTACCACCGGATAGCTTTTACCCTGTATCAGTACGCGACCGCGGTTCGAAAGGCCCCTCCGGTAACCGTCGGCATAACCGGCGGAGATGGTGCCGATCACCGTGTCCCGGGAAGTGGTGAAGGTGTGACCATAGCTCAGCGGGGTGCCCGCAGGTACGCGTTTCAAAAAGGAAACCGGCGCGCGGAGCTCCATAACCGGTGATAACTGCAACGATTGATCGGCTGCGGGACCACCGGTGTATCCGTAAGCGGCAATACCTACGCGGATCATGTCAAACCACGATTCGGCAAACCGCTCGAATCCCGCGGAGTTAGCCAGATGAACAATTCCCGTTTCAATGCCTCGCTTTCTGATTTTCTCGAGACAGTGGTTGAACCGCCTGACCTGTTCTTCAGTGTATCTCCTGTCAGCCGAATCAGCGACGGGAAAGTGTGAACAGACGCCTTCAAGTTCGACTCCCGGTGTATCGGCAATGAGCTCGGCAAGTGACGGAGCCTGTTCAGGAGTGCAGCCGATTCTGCCCATCCCGGTGTCAATCTTCAGGTGGATGCGGGCCGGGGCGCCGGCGGTCTTTGCGGCAGCGGCGTAGGCATGTATGAGATTTTTGTCACTCACCACGGCGCTGATGTTGTGCTCCACCATGTGCACGCAATGTTCCGACGATACCAGTCCAAGAAGCAGCACTTTAGCAGTTATACCGGCTTGACGTAACTCAATCGCCTCACCCGGTGTGACTACGGCCAGCCAATCGACTCCGGCTTTCACCGCGGCTTTTGCGATACCGACGGCGCCGTGACCGTACCCATCGGCCTTAACAGCAAGACAGAGCTTCGGCTTCCCGCCTGTAAAACTCTCTATCGCATGGATATTGGAATAGAGATTTTGGAGGTAAATAACCGCTTTGCAGCTCCGCATATTCCGGATCATAACCGAACGCCAACACTCACACAAGATTGAGGCCCTCGATGAGCACATAAAGGGCGCCTCGAAAAACCGTTGCTTTGATATCGCCGGATGCGAAAAACCACCATTGTGTATGGACTTGCATTCCGCGGCCGGCATGAAAAGGTGGTTTTTTCGATCTGCCCTAAACAAAATTATGTGCTCACGGTGATGCTGCAACGTCAAAAATGTGTTATTATTGTATGAAGTGATGAAATACCTCTGCGGAACGACAAAAGCATTAATTGTTGTCGCATTTCTCGTGTTCGTAGGCTGTGGGGATGTAGGCCTTCTCCTGCCGGTGGCGAACGGAGAGTCGGACATACGCATTATGAGCGTGTCGAAGGGCGCAATTCTCATGCCTGAAGACACCTTTGATGTTTCGATTGACTATGACGATAGCGAGCTTCTCCCTGATCGCATGACAATAGATCTCCGGGATCTATCGGGAGAGGTGCTTTTTTCGGTTGAGCTCGATCAGGAAGGGATGTACGAGCTCCCGCTGCCCGTTGTGCTTCCTGCGGATCTTGAAATTGGTACTTACGAGGTGGTGGTATCGGTTTTTCAAGGTGAGGAAGAAATTGCATCGAGCACATCGCTCTTTTTCTTTGTAAACCAGGAGTACCGCATCCGCGCAATTACGGCGTATCCACAGATTTTCTATCCCGGCGGTCGGGGTCTTGTTATAGCGGATCTCGATGTTCCGGATAATACAAATCCGTATCTCAGGTGGAGTTCCAACGATGTCGAAATCTACTCGGGCTCGCTTTCCAGCGGGGCCGACAGGCTTCAGTTGGAAGTTCCGGACAGGGAGGGGATTTATTCGATTCAGCTGGAATTGTTTCCATTCGAACCGGCGGAAGTAGCCATCGAGGCTGACGCCGATCAATCTGACCGGGCTGAAACCGCGGTGGTCTTTGACTTCTCATCGACAATTTCTCTTGAAGCTCAATTCTTCGTTTCCACCACACAGGATGTCGACGAAAAGGAGTTGGGGCCCGATAGTGACTACTACAGCCTCTTTCACTTTCGCGGTGAGACCGTAGATTGGGGTTATCGTTCCGAAGGACTGATTGCTACTCCCATAGGCACCCCCGTGCTCGATATCACCCGCGATATATTCGGATTCAGGTTTGACGGGACCGACGGATTCAAGGTCGATGATGTAATCCTCCCGGTTGAAGACGGGTATGTGCTGCCCTTTTCGTACACCGTGAGATTTGCGGTTGATTCGTTAGAGGGCAATATTACCACCATGACCGATGGAGAGGGAGCGCCGGTCTTTTCGATACAGTTTTCGGACGGTGTCCTCACGGCTTCATTGCTCGACACTTCCTCTTCTATCGAACCGTTGATTTATCAGGGAAACGGCGCGGACCTCACGCTTACCGTCCTGCCTGAGCCTGCCACGGTCAAATATCTCTGGTTTATCGGTGGCGTGCTCGTAGGTGATGATGAGCTTCCATTCACACCTGCGCAAATCGCGCCGGGCGGACTCACAATTATCGGCGGAGACGGTGGAATGCTCGGCGTACTCGATGAGCTTGGCATCTACTTCAGACTCACCGAGGAGGGGCCCGGGGTTGATGTGGAGGTTTTTGAAAAGGCAATGGAGCGGACCTACGGTTCGGATCTTGTGCTTGCCGAAGGTATTGACGGAACCGAGTTGCCGGACACCATAACGGTTACCGGTGATGAAGAGGCTGTCAGGATTGCAGACGGTTCGTTGTTTCTGCCGGCCGGCGCCGGCATTCGTATCGCGGCGCTTCCTTCGGAGTTTGACTCGCTTCGCGTCGAGGTGTCTCTATCGCTGTCCGAAGAGGAGGGAGAGCCTGCGCCGTTCGCTTTCATTGCTTTGAGGAACACTTCGGCCGACACTCCCCTGATTGAGCTCGATCCCGCCGTATCAGATGATAGCGGAGTACTGCTACTCACCGTTACATCGACGGATGACGGTCTGGTCGCGTCTCACGGTGAAACAGCCTTTCCGATCAAACCCGTTGAGGGCGGTATCGATTTTGTTTTAGAAAACCGGGGAGAACATGGTGAGCTTGAAATCCAGAGCATACTCGTCTTCAAGAACCGGATTCAATCGTAACATCATCATCCTTATCGCGATTTTTCTTCTTTCAACGGCCGCGTATTGCCAGGAGATATCGGAAAAGGAAGACGTTGCGGTTTTTTCTCTCAGCTATTATCAGTATCAGATTCCCGGCGGCGCACTTTCTCTGGTAGACGAACAGATTCGTGATGTATTTACCCGTATCGGTCGTTTCAACGTCATCGGGATGGAGTATCGCCTCGATACGACCGGAATTGACGAGTTCATTGAAAAAATAAGGGAAGTAAAAGAGCAGAGCGTAGAACTCCCTGAAACCGTCCGTCTCGGTCAGGAGGCGTTTACGGAGGCTGATTTTAACAAACTGGTTGGCGCATTTATCGTCGTAGTACCGGTTATGACCAGCTATGAGCTTGTGCAGGAGGGCCGGAATGAGTATACCGCACGGATAGAAGTTTCCTTCAATTTCATCGATGTTGAGGAAGCCCGGGGATTTGGCTACTTTGTAATCGATGTCGAAGCAGCCGCGGATACTCCGGGAAGGGCCGTACGGTTTGCCGCCGACCGCATTGCGCCTGAGCTTGTATTCAACCTTCGCACGATCCCTGAGTTTCAGCTAAAGACCGGAATTATTGACCTCAGGGGAAGGCAGGTGCTCCTGGAGTTTGGTGCGAACATGGGTGTACGGCCCGGGGATGAATACTCTATCGTTACCGACACGGTGCTGCCTACCGGACACGTGAGCGAAGCGGAGACCGGCCTGTTGATTATCAAAGAGGTTCAGGAGGAGGTATCGATTGCCACACTGCTGTATGCCGACGAGAAGCCCTCCATCGGTGATCAGCTGCGTGAGGTGCCGCGTTTCGGGTTTGATACAGGTGCCGGTGTACGGACGGTTTTTGCCCGCAGTCCTTTCGAACCTACCGATGCGGTCGCGATGATCGGCGTGCGACAGAGCATTACCCGCGGTTTTGTGACCTACAGACCGCTCGTCGGGATAGACGTGCCGTTTTCGCTTCTCGGCCACGTGTATCTGCCCGGTTTGATAGTGAACATATACGGCGGCGCCGAGCTGGTCTGGTACCTACGGCGCTTTCAGTTTATACCGACGGCCGCGGTCGGCATCGGCGGAAGCGTGCCGTTGCGGGAAGGGGAGAGTTTTCAGGTCTCACACGCCGGTTTTGTAGAGCTCGTGGCGAGCTATCTGTTCAGCCGCGATGTCAAAGTTCAGCTCTCACTTGGCTATTCGGGATGGTTTGGTCTTTCTGCAAGGTCCGGCGATTCATATTACGGTCCGCAGATCGGTATCGGCGGAACCTACAAGTATTGATCGGTGATGAACGGAATGAAGCATAACATGATGCGGTCTATCGCCGCGCTTTTATTTCTCTCGCTCTTTTTCTCCTGTGCTACCGGCGGGAAGGGCGGCGGTGCTACCGACACGCCGCTCTTTTACGGATACGGAACCGGCCCTACCGCCACCGAATCTCTCACCGCAGCGAGGCAGGAGATTCTTAACGAGGTGCTGGAAATTATACTGAGCCTTGAGGTAAGAGAGGCGAAATACGAGGAGCTCAACAACCTGTTTTACTCCAATCCCCGGTTGGGCGGGTATTTTCTCCCGGACACCCTGGAGATTTTGGCCCAGGGAAAGGAGAAAGACACCTTCTATTCCCACATCGGG
>CAZHXC010000288.1:0-5098 GCA_964536145.1 uncultured Spirochaetales bacterium
CTGTCGACGGTATCGGTATCCATGCCGCTTCCGTCATCGCTCACAGCAATCATCACATATTCGCCCGGGAGAAACCCGGCGTGCTCGGCGCAGTAATCGATATCGAAAACCGCATTGCCGGTTTTGATGGTAACCACACCGATATTCTCAATTGCATCCCGGGCGTTTACACAGAGGTTTGCGAGTACCTGGTCAATCTGCACGGGATCCACCCGTGTATCCCACAGTGCGGTATCCGGCTTCCAGACCAGATCGATGTCCTCTCCGATAAGCCGCCTCAGCACCTTGAGCATGCCTTCTATCGTTTTGTTCAAATTGAGTATCTTTGGCGCGATTGTCTGCTTGCGGGCAAAGGCGAGGAGCTTCCGCGTGAGGTCGGCTGACCGCCCGGCTGCGTTGTATATCTCCTTCAACGACTCGTGGACGGGATGGCCCTCGCCTGTTACTTCAAGCGCCATCTCCGCGTGCCCCATAATGACACTCAGCATATTGTTGAAGTCGTGAGCCACACCGCCGGCAAGCCTCCCGACAGATTCCATCTTCTGGGCCTGGCTCAACTGATCCTGCAGTTTTTTTCGTTCCTCCGCGGCGCGCTTGCGTTCGGTTATGTCCCGGATTACCTCGATAACCGCGGACGGCCTGCCCTCCGGGTCCGAAGCCACGACCCCGGTGGTGGACCACAAAAGCCGGATGGCGCCGTTCTCGTCTTCGTACTCCCTTTCGTTTTCATGAACTTTGCCGTCACGCATCGTCTTTGCAACTGCACAGCCCGAGCATACGGCTCCCTGGTCCGGATGGAAAGCTTCGTGACACTTCTCTCCGGTGTGATCACCAAAACTCTCGATTGCCGGGTCATTCATCCACGTGATAACCATGTCACGGTCAACAATAAACATGGAATCAGATATTGAGCTGATGATCCCGTGTGCCTTTTCCTCACTATCCTTGAGCGCGAGCTCGGTTCGTCTCTTTTCGGTGATGTCGTCATAGACAACCATCAATTCTTCTGAAGGGAGCTTACAGATGTAGTTTTCCACCCACAATTCAATCCGGTTGTCTTTGTAGAGCGCTACCGGGTGGTGCCGCGGCAATCCGGTCCGCCACACATACCGGAATACGCTGAGCAAACCGAGCTCTTCAACACCCGGGTACAATTCGCGAACGCTTTTCCCGATATGCTCCTCAGGCTTCATACCGCCAATCCGGCTTCCTGCAGGATTGATGTCCTTAACAACAAAATCCTCCCCGTCGCCGACAACGGCGCAAATGGCAACGCCGCTTCCTATGTTCTCGAACACCTCCCTGAAACGCTTTTCGCTTTCAGACAGACGATCGAGGTCCCAGCTGTTTTTGAGCGCAATGGCTGAAAGCTCTCCAAATGCGGTGGCGTTCCGCACGTCTCTCTCGCTAAAGCCACCCTCTTTGTTCCCGAGGCCGATGATGCCGACAGCTTTATCATCGATGACGAGCGGAGCAAAGAGGGCGTTGTCAATCCTCATATGGCCATCCGGAATGTAGCGCTGCCAGGGCGAGTTTAAGAAATCATTCTCGCATGCCGCCCTCCGGTGCTTGTACGCATCCGCACGCAATCCTCTTACCGGCATACGGAGGGTCGGATCGACGGTGCATTCTTCACCGCCCGGGTCAAGAAACAGGACGTCGTTCTCGGTACCATCCTTGTTCAACAATGCGACATACCCGGCGCCGGCGCCGGTCACCTCTTTGCACCGGTTGAAAATCAGTTTTGCGGTAGCGGTAAAATCCAGGTTCTGCAGAATGGCGTTCGCCGCCGCGAGCAGGCCGTTTACCTCTCTCCGCGACATCTCCGCCTCCTCGAGGCTTAACCGTAACTCTTCTTCGGCCTTTTTGCGTTCGGTGATGTCCTCGTGATTGCCTATGATATAAATCGGCTCACCATCAGATGATCTTTCCATAACCCGCGCCTTGGAACGTATCCACCTGTAGTCGCCGTTCTTTGTACGCAGCCGGAACTCCCGTTCGTAGCTGTCTACGCCCGAACTGCGTCGTTCTTCAGCTACGGCCACCGCCCTCTCCCTGTCATCCGGATGCATAAGGTTGACCCAGCTCTCATATGATTCAGGGAACTCGTATGGCTCGTATCCGAGCATGGTGTAGTACCGGACGCTGAAACTTTGCGTGTTGGTAGGAATGTGCCAGTACCAGATTCCGTCGGTCGTAGCCTCCAGCGTCTGCTGCAGGTGCTTTTCGGCCTGCTTGACCGAGGTAACATCCTGCACCGTACCGAATATTCTCGTAACCTTGCCGTTTTCAACCATAGGATTCCCAATCACATGATGGTAGCCGGTTTTTCCGTTTGGGAGAGTGATACGAACATCTATCTCGTACGGCTCCGCTTCTTCGATCGCACGACGGACACACTCTTCAAGAAGCGTCCTGTCTTCGGCGAGGTGCATACCCATGATTTCCTCGTAGGTCGGCGGCCCGCTTCGATGATCGCACCCGTACAGCTCGTACATGAAGTCGGACCAATAAATTGAGCCTGATTCAATATCAAACTCGACGTTGCCGATGCGGCCGATTCTCTCCGCCTTCTTTAACCGGTCCTCACTCCCGCGAAGCGCCTCCTCCGTACGTTTTTGCTCGGTTATGTCGACAATGATTCCCCGTATGCCGGCGAAGTTCCCGTCTTCAAAAATCGAGCTCGCGTGAAAGAGCACCGGGAACGTGGAGCCGTCCTTTCTGAGTGCCCTGTACTCGAGTTGGCCGTGTTCCTTACCCTCTGCCCTGGCCGCAAAAAGGGCTTTGGCTCGTTTGCGGTCATCAGGGACGAGCATGGCAAAACCGGCCAACCCCTCGTCGAAATCTTCCTTTGAATAGCCAAAAAGCTCAAAGGCCCTCTGGTTGGCATAAATCAGGTGTAGCTCGCTATCTGTTTCAAAGACCGCTTCAGGAAGCATTTCCGCGAGACTTCTGAACCGTTCTTCGCTCTCCCGCAACGCTTCTTCCGCTTGCTTACGCGTGGTAATATCATTCGCATAGATTGTCACCGCGGTCACTTCATTCTGCTCGTCAAATATCGGGTAAAACACCGATTCATTCCACATGCCGTCGCGGCAGTCCTCGAACTTCACAGGTTTTCCTGTCTCCAGGACCTGTTCGAATCTCTTGCGCCTTGCATCTCGGACAGAATCCGGAAGGATCTGCCAGAGGTCACATCCAATTGCTTCAGCTTGCCGAATGTTGAACCGTATGCGCATTTGCTCGTTGCAGTCGAGGATCCTACCATCCCGGTCGATCAGAGCGACAAAGGACGTCGACGCCTCCAGAATCGAACGCGTCTTCTTCTCGCTCTCATGGAGCGCCTTTGCCGCGAGCCGCTGGGATAATCCCAACGCGAGGTTTTCGGCAAGCCGTTCAAGCATCGCGATCATCTCCGGGCTAAATCTGTCCCTGCGTCTGTCATTGAACTGCAAAAGCCCCAAGGTCTCTCTGCCGGTACGCATGGGAATGAGCGCCACCGACTCATACCCCTCGCCGTTGCATCGGTTTCTCGTACGCGCCCGGCGGTCTTCCTCACTTGTTGATGCCAGGAGCTCGCTGGTGCTATTTGTCCAGAAACTGCCTCTCTCTGTAAAGAACGGCTGCGCCGGGTCAACCCTCCCGGCAATAACACAACCGCACATGCATTCGAGCACTACGTTGCCGGCAGCGTCCCGCCGCACGGCCCCATCTTTATCTGCCGTGCAGAGCGAGTTTTCCAAGAGCACAAATTCATCTGAAAAACCGCGCGTCTCAAAGTAGGGGTAATCCTCACCATCCTTGAGGCGGATTCCCACTGCCTCACAGGCGGCCCAATTCCGCATATATTCGGTTATCAGTTTCATGAGCTTGTGGAGCGAGTTCTCCGCATTGATCATCCCGAGCAGACGAATTGTCGCTTCACGCTCTGAGGCTATTCTCTCCCGCTCGGTCAGGTCTACCATCTGGATGACAAGTCCACCGTGAAAAAAAGAGGTGTGAAACTCGAGGGTTTTCTTTCGACCGTCTTTGCAGGATACTTCAAAGACGGAGCATTCCTGTTCTTCGCCTTGAAGTGCCCGGCCTATGTTCTTCATCACAAAGGAACGATACACCGGGTCAGGATAGAGCTTTTCCGCCCAGTCGTTGACATCGATAATTTCTGATTGCTCATAGCCGATGAGCTCTTCGAGAGCTGAATTGAACGACAGAATGGAGCCGTCGGATCCGCCGACCGCAGTTGGGATGGGAGTCTTCCGCAATACCGTGTTCAGTAGTTGCTGCTCGTCGAGTGGTTTACTCGCCTCCCGGGAAATGCCCACCACTCCGGAAAAATCACCGGCATCATCGATAATGGGTGAATCTGCGACAAATGCGTTGAACCCGCTCCCGTCCTTCCGCCGGACCCGGACAATTCCTTCCCAGGATTTGCCGGCACGGAGGCGTTCGGAGGCTTCTTCCGCCTGTCCGTCGGTCATCTCCGTCGGCCTTACATCTTCAATGTGCTTACCGATTGCTTCCGCGGCGCTCCAACCATAGAGCTTTTCAGCCATGCCGTTCCAATAGGTGATCTTTCCGTCGCTATCGGTAACAGTAACAGCCCGATGCAAAGAATTAAGAATTGTATCCTGCAGGCTCATCTTCCCTTCCCTTCCTTCTGCGCACTACTATACCACATCCACTCGCTCCATACGGCGCGGTACAGTGAGTATGTGGCAACAACTTTTTGGTGATTTTGACCGGTTATGTAAACGGGTTATGCCGGAGGCGCCAACAGCATTCCCGTAATCTCACGAATGCACCTGACGATTTCCTTTACAATCAGCGGATCGCGAAACAACTCCTGTCCCCTGAATCCCGCACCAAGAGCCTTCATGCATCGCAGGACCCGGAAGTAGTCCAGCTTGCTATCGGCTATCGGGAATTTTCTACGATATGTTTCGAGATACCGATGTGCAAAAAGATCCCAATCGATGGAAGCAAGCCCCGGGTCAAGTTTTGCCGCCTGCCGTTTATACAGCAGCGACAGGATCCAGTGTGTATTGGCAACATCCAGGGCCGCATCGAGACCTCCGCCGACCTGTACATCGAGTCCGGC
>CAZHXC010000289.1:0-5078 GCA_964536145.1 uncultured Spirochaetales bacterium
TCTGGCTCAAACACCACTCTGCTTTGGACGGCAGTTGTGGCGACGGTGTTATTCTTGGCGTGAGCAAGATGGAGCATTTAAAGCAGAATCTAGACTATATGGAGAAACCGGCCTTGCCGGAGGAAACCGCGACAGTGTATGATGAGGTCTGGACCTCGGTAAAGGGCTACTGCCCGAAATACTTCAGGCCGTAGGCGCTCGCTCACCTTTGATCATTCTGATCGTCGGTGAGTCTGCCGGCGAATCCTTAGGCGAGCCGCTCGGCTACCCACACACAGATATCTTTGATCAGGGGATAGCAGATGGTATTTCGTTTCGGCTCTTTTTCGCTGGCAACCTGATCCTCGTCGTCAAAATCGATATCGAGGATCTGGTCGCATACGATGGAACCGTATTTATCGCTGACGAAATCAAGCAACTCTCGTGCAATCGTCGCCGGGTCTTTTTTTTCTCTTAGTCCAATTGCCATCACTCCTCCGCTGACTGCGCCGCAGACAAAGCGGTGGGTACTCGCATAACCGCCCCCAAAGGGTTTTGCTATTGAAGGGATGATCTCAGCGTCAACACCGAAGTAATTGCTCATTACGGTGAGCACAGTTTCAGCGCAGTTGTAGTTTTTCTCCTTTTGTATGAAGTACCTGTCTACTTCCTTGCCGAGCTCGTCTCTCAATTCACTTAAGTTATTCATGATGCCTTCCTTTGCGTGTGATAAAAGTGATTGTAATGCAGCCTGTCCTGCAATGTTAATCCCGTTAAATCGAGGCTATTTCTGACTCAAGATAGCGTATGTTCGGGATGCCAAAGCAGCAGTTTATAGAGACGCCCTTTCGTAACAAAACGGCAAGACGGCTTTGTCGAAACGGCGCCATTGTGGTACACTATCGATAAATAGAATCAAAAAGATTTCTATTGGCCATAACAACGCAAAAAGACAAGTATTTGCATTGTGTACCGGTCAGGTTTTCAGGTTTCGAGAAAAGAGGGAAAAAATGATGGCAAGAAATGTTACTTCGTTAATACTGTTTCGCGTGATCATGCTGTTTGTCATAGCGGGTCTGGTGGTAACGATAAGCTCGTGTGACTTCTTAAACACGCTCCTTGGTGTAGAGGACAACGGTGATTCAAACGGGTTGGATGGCGATGAGTTTGAGCCGAATGACTCATGGCAGGAAGCATCCCCGCTTTCGCTTGCGGCCGACTACTCGGCATCAATCAGCGAAAACGAGGACGTGGATTTCTATGAGATCACGACTGCTCACGCAAGCGATACCTTTGACAAGGTCGAATTCTTCCTTGGAGCGGGATCGGCGGATCTGCTTTTCCATTTTGAAGTGTACAGCACTTCCGGCGAGAAATTGCTTGGCGCCACTGCAGACACTCCGGGACAGAATTTCACGTATACCCTCGCCTGCCCAGGAGGTACCTTTCTCTTCCGGGTATCCGGCTGGGATGAGATTATGAACAGGGACAACGGGTCTCACGGTCCATACACCGTCACGGTCACCAACCTTGATGCAAACGATGCGCAAGCACCTAACCATACCCAGGCAACCGCGGCGTCGGTTTCATTCGATACATCGTATCCCGGGACAATCGTCTCAATCTATGAGGATGACTGGTACACCGTTTCAAACACCGACAGCGACCGGTGGGAGCGCTTCCAGATGCGGATCACCGACGTTGCGACGGACCTTGCCGCGGGTTACTTCATCTATGATGCGGCACAGACAGAAATCTATGCAAATAACAGCGCAACTTCGGCCTTCACCAAAGGCGCGGACCAGATTTACTCCTTTGCCTCAAAGAGCAGCGATTTCTTTTTCCGGGTATGTGGATGGAACAACGTCATGCACAGACCGTACGGCTCCTCGGGCACCTACTCCTTCGAGGTTCTGGATCTGAATGCAAATGACGACTTTGAGCCGGACGACACGCTTGCTAACGCCAGAGAAGTCACGACCTTTTCGGCGGATTATGCGGGAACCATTGTTGTTGATGCAGCGAATGACAATGGCGGTGATTACGAGTGGTTCAAGGTGAATATAGCGGACGGCACCAATATCGCCTGGTCTGTTGACCCGGCCGATACAAACACCGAGCTTCATTTCAACGTATATAATGCGAGTCAGACGCCTCTTGGCCAGGAGGATGGATTGGACGGTGAGACAATCGGCGGAAACATGGACAACATTAGCGGGAGCGACAGCTACTTCTATATCGAGCTCGGCGCCTTTGTGGGCGACACCGGGAATTACACGATCAGCTTTACCGAAACCGCGCTGTAGTTCGAACTACCGCAATCTGATAGCGGCACGGTCTTCAAGACCGTGCCGCTTCATATTCGCAGCAGTCGAAACGATTCGCCCCATAACGGTTTTCAGTATTCCTTATTCACACGGTGGCTTTTACCGGTATACCGGATTCGCACGGCACCCCGGTCTGACAGAGGCCGCAACCATACCCTTTGAAACCGTATGCATTTTCGACGTGGCCGGCGGTCACTTCGCGAAGATAGGCCTTGCACAGCGTTTTGTTGTGGCCGTCTTCGCTCAACGCTCCCACGGGGCATCTGTCGATGCATTCGCCGCAGCTCCCGTCTGAAGCGAACAGGCAGTACTCCCGGTGGTTCGTATATGGGCGCGTATCCGGGGTGATCCGGATTTCCGCCACAATAGTGCCAAAGCGGACGGCTTTGCCCACCGGGGTGATGAGCCCGTCACAGAGACCAAAGGTGCCGAGCCCGCAGGCGTAAGCGGCGTGGCGTTCAGACCAGGTAGACGTTATCTGGAACTTCTCTGAAGCTTCAGTCCGGAAATCCGGAGAGAGCATCGGCGCTATAGCAGCAATACCTTCCTTGTTGAGAGCGTCCTGAACATGAACCCGCAGGTTTGCATTAAACTGCTCTCCGAATACCCGTGACCTTGCCCAGCGCTCGGCGGGCACCTTATCCATCGTTGCGTTGTCCCGTTTTGTGGAATCTGTTTGCGGCAGCAGCCAGGTGATGGCCGTCAGATCTTCAGGGTCTACTTTCCGGCCAAAAGTTGCCTCAAAAATCTCCGCCGGAGTCCAGTGCAGCGTTCCCGCATGGGTCTTGTAATCATTGAATATCGGATCCGCCCCTGAGGCGAATCCCACCAGCGGTTCGGCCCAGGCACGCTCACCGGTGCCGTCGCCAAGGTTGTTTTCCGGAGAACTACAACGATCCTTTATGATGTTCTCTATCCAGGTTCGGGATTCTTCTGTGCTCATCTACGCCTCTCTAAATCTTACTATTATGCACCGGTATATTATCAGCAACTGGAACGAATGTAAACTGACAATGTATGGAGACGCTGTATGTTTCCCCGGTGTTCGCGCCGTCCCTTACCGCGTCCTGTTCTTTTTCCCGGATCAGCGTTATTTTCATCAGGGTATGTAAACAATGAAGAAAATCGGCGTTTTGATGTGTTTTTTTGCCGCTGCGGCTATTCAAGCGGAAGGAGATCCGGGAATGGGTTCGTACTTTCTCCTCGACGATTTTAGCGGCGAACAATCCGCCATCGGTACCGATTGGAAAGGTTTTACAGATCAGGTGATGGGCGGGGCCTCACAGATGTCAGTCACCAGGGTGCCCGGCGACGACGGAAACATTTCGAGGATGCGTGGAAAGGTCTCCCTTGAGAACAGCGGCGGTTTTATTCAAGTCAGGCTGATGCTCAAATCTTTTCTCAATCCTTTCGACGCGAGCGAGTATGAGGGACTGCGGGTCAAAGTGAGGGGATCCGGGAGCGGCTACTACATATTCTTGAGAACCAATACGATGATATTGCCATGGAAGTACCTTGCCGCTCCGGTACCGGTTACCGAAGATTGGCGGGTGGTTGACATCCCGTGGTCCGCTTTCGAACCCGGTGATTACGGCAGAGTAGGCAGATTGAAGGTTCATCGGCTGAAGAGTCTCGCCGTCGTTGCCTACGGCAAGGAGTTTGAAGCTTCCATCGACCTCGATGAGATCGGTTTGTACAAATAGAGAGACGAGACGCCTCAGGATACCGGCGCCGCAGCAACTTGAGTGGAGGGCGCCGGCAATGTGACTACATGTAACTAATCCCTAACCTGTACGTTAGCTATCTTTTCGTAGAACTGGATGAGCCCGCCGTGGTCGTCCTTTTCCTTTCCGTCTGCTCGCAAGGCGCACATCATCTCGAGAACCTGGGACGTCAGTGGGATAGGCGCGTCTTTCAGATGAGCGGTTTCCATGGCGTTCATGAGGTCTTTTATGTGGAGCTCGATCCTGAACCCGGGTTTGAAGTTACCTTCGAGGACCAGGGGCACTTTTGCGTCGAGCACCGTGGAACCTGCAAGGCCTCCGCGTATAGCTTCGAAGACGCTGCGAGGATTGACCCCGGCTTTCTCCGCGAGGATCATAGCCTCGGACATGCCGGCAATATTGACCGCTACGATGATCTGATTGGCAAGCTTTGTGGTGTTGCCGCTGCCGAGTTCCCCGACAAGAACCGCGGAAGCGCCCATCACGAGGAGCACATCCTTGACTTTCTCAAATGTCGCCTCGTCTCCGCCTACCATAATTGCGATGGTACCGTCTATGGCTTTCGGCTCGCCGCCGCTGACCGGCGCATCGAGCATCTTTACACCTTTTTCGGCAAGCGCTTTTCCAACTTCAATCGATACCGCCGGTGCTATGGAGCTCATATCGACATAGATCAACCCGTCGTAGGCCCCTTCAAGGATGCCCTTTTCACCAAAAACCACGTTTTGTACATCCGGTGAGTTTGGCAGCATGGTGATCACGAGCTCTACGGAAGATGTTACCTGCGCAGCGGATGTCCCCTTTTCCGCTCCCATTCCTGCAAGCTCTTCCATCGGACCAGGATTGATATCAAACACAACCAGGTCATGACCTGCCTTTATCAGGTTTTTCGCCATGGGATTTCCCATGATGCCAAGACCGATAAATCCGATTTTCATAATGCTTTCCTCCAATTAAATAATGTTTTCACGTAATTGTTACTTTAGTATCCCATAATTTGTGGCAACGCGGCAATCGCTCCCGGGTCAAGGGTCTACATGTTACGCCG
>CAZHXC010000290.1:0-5064 GCA_964536145.1 uncultured Spirochaetales bacterium
AAATCGCAGACAAGAAAGGAAGAGCTGCTCCTGTCGGAGGAAGTGCTCGCAAAGATGTGGGTTCTCCGCAAGGTGATAAACCCGATGGACGATCTGGAAATCACCGAGCTTCTCGTTGACAGAATGCAAAAAACAAAGAACAATGATGCGTTCTTGCGATCTATGAACACGTCTGCGCCTTCAGAGTAGTACGGAGGTTAGGCATGAAAGAAGGTATACATCCGAAATATCAGTTGACAAAGATCACCTGTGCGTGCGGCAACGTGATTGAGACACGTTCAACCGTGCAGGACCTGCATGTGGAGATCTGTTCCAATTGTCATCCGTTCTTCACGGGAAAACAGAAGCTTGTCGATACGGCGGGCAGAGTGGAACGGTTCAATAAGAAGTACGGCATCAAGCGGTAGGAAGCTCAGGCTATTTTCCGGTTCCCTGAGGGATTCGGCTTATCACTTTATAGTAGAGGCGCCTCGGCATCCTGGAGAGGAAACGAACAAGGAATTTGTTTAGGATTCCGGGTGTGTATATCACCCGGCCGTTGCCGAGGTGGCGCAACGACAGCTGCACCACCTTCTCAGGCTGCATCCAGCCGAGAAAATAGCGTTGCTGAATCTTTTCCCCTTCCACGCCCATCCGTGAGTGAAAATCAGTTCGGGTCATCCCGGGGCAGAGCGCCTGTATGCGAACACCCCTGGAGGCAAGCTCGGTGTGCAGTGATTCTGAAAATGCGACGAGATACCGCTTTGTGGCAGAATAATTACCCGGCATCGGGAAGAAAGCCGCCACCGAGGAGACATGTATAATGGCGCCTTCTCCGGCTTCCGCCATGCGTGAGGCCACCGCACCGGTCAGCCGTACGGCGGAAACCACGTGAACCATAAGCATGCGGTAACCAGCCTCCGGGTCTTGGGCAAATGATCCTCCCTGTCCAGATACGAAATGACGGGTATCGCGGCGATTTCCTCAATCAGACGATCTACCTGACGGATATCTGAAAGCTCGACTATCGATACCTGCACCGAAACATCATGACGCTCCCTGAGGTACCCGGCGACCTCTTCGATTCTTTCACGCCGGCGGCCGGTGAGGAATAAATCAAAACCCTGCCGGGCGAGGGCTTCGGCAAATGCGGCGCCTATGCCGCTTGTGGCGCCTGTGATAACCGCCGTTTTACCTGGCATACCGGGCCCTGCGGTGTGAATATATGAGTTTTCTGTTTGAATACTTCATCGGCATACTCCAATCCCGTTGTTTTTGTACGTAATACTCCAGTTGTAGAGCATTGCTTTACATGATACACTATATATAGCGTGAAATTGAGCTCGGAGCCAGTGCCCGGGAAGACACCAATTAACGTACGATTCTCGTTGCCAAATCCTATATTTTTTAATAAGATACTCCTAACAACTCGTATAAAAAATATTGGAACGAAAGAGCGGCTTCAGTATATCCTGCGGCGCAACGTGAGTACAGATTTTCGAGGCGTTCTTAAGTTATCACAGGATTACATTTCGACATGAATGACATCGTCCGGTTCCATACAGCCGAATACGGGCATGAACCTGAAGTTATCGTTTCCGCGCCGGCGGTAATCAACTTGATGGGTGAGCACACCGACTTCAACGACGGAAAGGTGCTCGAGTTTGCCGTTGACAGATACCTTACCGTGGGAGTATCGAAGCGTGAAGATCTCGGGTTGCGTTTCTACTCCGCCAATCTCAACGAAAGAAAGCGGACAACCGTACCAAATCTCAAGTACAAGCGCGAGGACAGATGGGCGAATTACCAGAAGGGAGTGCTGCACGAGCTGCTTCAACTCGGTTACAAGATACCGGGTATGGAGTTCACTATTTCCAGCGGTATCGAGCCGGGAATTGGATTGGGTTCGTCAGCCGCTTTGGGTGTGGCTACCGCGTATGCGATTTCGAATCTCCTGAGTGCGGATTTGTCCGAATTCCAGATTATTCAATCTGCAACGATGGCTGAGTCTGCCTTCATGGGAATCGAGCAGTCCCTTGCAGACCAGCTCGTTGTAACTGCCGCACGCAAAGCGAGCGTTGTCCTCCTTGATCTTCATACACTCGAGTATGATTACATACCCTACTCGGATGACGATGTGAAGTTGGTGTTGACAACCTCGAACGTTCCCGTGGGTTCTCCCCATGAAGAGCTTGCTGAACGCCGGTTGAAATGCGGGGAATGCGTTAATCTGTTCAGCAACAGAAATCTCGGCTCGAAGCTGTCGGAGTTTACATCGGCAGATCTGCACAACAGCATGGGTATGGTTCCGGAAGAGCTCCGGCGTATCTGTCTTCATGTTATCGAAGAAAATGAACGGGTGATGGAAGCTGCCACCTACCTGAAGCGCGGCGAGCTCGTCTCGTTCGGACGGTTGATGAACAGATCCCACGAAAGCCTCCGGGACAATTATGAGGTTTCATGCCCTGAGATTGACTGGCTTGTGAAGCGGGCATGGGAGGTTGATGGGGTGCTCGGGTCCAGACTCGTGGGACCCGGATTCGGCGGTTGCACCCTCTCCCTCATACGGTCGAACTCATTGGAAGACTATAGAAAACATATCGCGGAGTATGATCGTATTTTCGGTTTCTCGCCGGAAGTAGTCGAAATCGATATCGTGGACGGCCTCCGGGAAGCACCCGGTCTGGTTGATTCGGTTACCGTATGAGAATACTGCTGTCGAATGATGCTCGCACAGAACCTCGCTACGTAGACGGCGTGGCCGCTTTTGCTTCAGGCCGGAATACGGTAGAGTTCGGGTAGCCGGTGCATCGTAGGTGCATCGTCGTCTTGAGAGAGGTGCCCAGGTGAATGCTTCGTTTAGAAACGCCGTCCGACTGTATAACAGCAAACGATACGGCTTAGCCCTCGAGGAGTTCAATAATATATCGGCCGACCCATCGGGAAATCCGGAGCTCTGTTACTACATGGGACTGTGTCACACGCAGCTCGAGCATTATGATGAAGCCCTTCTCTATCTTGAGCAGGTAGTGACAACAGATCTCAACATACTGCATATCTACCAGAGCCGGATGATATTGAGCTACATCTACACAAAAACGGGACGGTTCAAACTGGCGGAGTTTGAGCTCGATTCATTGCTGAGTTCAGGATATGAATCTGCCCAGGTCTATTCGGCGTTCGGTTTTGTTTCCTATCAATCCGGACGGACCGAAGAGGCCATCAACTACCTCAATGAAGCGCTTAAGCTCGATCCGGGCAACGTCAACGCGATGAATTCTCTCGGATATGTTCTGGCCGAAGAGGGAAGGAACCTGCAAAAGGCTCTCCAGTTATGCAGAACGGCGGTTGAAAAGAAACCGGAGAACGCCGCATATCTGGACTCTCTCGGCTGGGTCTACTTCAAGCTCGGTCGCATCTCTGAAGCGAGAGCCACACTCAGGAAAGCTTTGAGTTATTCCGGTGGCAATAAGGAAATAGCCGCCCATATGCGGGCGGCGTTGAGCGCAATACCGTAAGGGCACATCGAAAAAACCCACCTTTCGTACAAGGATCCCGGAGCGACCGTCTATGGAGGCGCCGATAACCCCTTTTTTTCTTACATTCCGCTCCATTTCTGTCGAAATAGTAATTGGAGAGGCACAATGAGTATTGATACGGTGCAATTGCCACAGATACAACCTCCTAAAACCCCGGAACGGGAGATTCCGCTGATAGATGCCGAGGATATCAAAGCAATTCTCTACCTTGGTATTCGTGGAGAGATTGCTTTGCCTATTGAAAACCACGAGGTAGATATCCTCGCCTAAGCCGGTGTATACTCGCGCTGTGAGAATCATCCGTGGTTCGCTCCTGCTGTTCCTCGTTCTGTCTACCCTCGCAACCCTTCGTGCCCAGGAAATCGATATGGATGCGGCAAACGCAGCCGGCGAGTTCCGGTGGGGCATAAATGCCTTTCATAGCGGGCTTTTTGGAGAATCCATCCGTGCGTTTGAGCGGGCATTGGCATTTACTCCGGAGAACAGACGCATCCAGGAATGGCTTGGCCACGCCTACTACAGATCAGGATATGAGGATACCGCGCTCTCCATTTGGGACGGAGTACTCGAATCGAACGAGGCTACTCCGCTGTTGAAGAACCTTGCGGATACCGTGCGCGCACGGCGCGGGCTGGCAGGCGAGCTGGCGGAAGACCTGCGGTATGTGAATGCGTTTTCCCTTGCCGGCGAACAGCCCGATTTTACGCTTTTTTCCAGACCCGCTTCTGTTTTCCCGCGAGATGACGGAAGCTTCTTTCTCACCTCTTTCGCCGGCAACGAGGTGCTGCGTTTTTCCGCGAACGGTGCGCTAAAGCAGCGGATTCTTGGCGGTATTCACGGCTTGGATCACCCCTTTGATGTGGTAGAGATACCCGGCAGGTATATTTTCATAAGCGAGTTTCTTGGGCATTCGATTGTGCGGACAAACAGTTCGGGTACCGACGTATTCAGATTTGCCGAAAAGGGGAACGGGGACGGCGAGCTTATCGGGCCGCAATTCATGGCAACCGACAATAAAGGATACCTCTACGTGGCTGAAACGGGAAATCGGCGGATAAGCAAGTTTGACTACGACGGGAACTTCATATTGTCGTTTGGTACGAAAGACGGTGATTTCAGTGGTCTGAAGTCTCCGACGGGTATCTGCGTACATTCAGGCAGAGTCTATGTGGCCGACGCTCTTGATAAGGTGATACACATATTCGATTCAAGCGGAAACTACTATGGCCGCGCAGGGGAGGGTGAGCTCTTGTCGCCGGAAGGTCTCTCGGTGTATTCCGATCGTGCGCTTTTGGTTGCCGACGGAAAGAGGGTGTTGTCGTATGACCTGGATTTGGAGAGCTTCTCTCGGCTGACCGATCTTGACAACGAGAGCAGGCGCGTTACAAAGGCGGTGGTTGACGTTAACGGTGATCTGGTTGTTTCCGATTTTACCGCCAACACGGTAACGATGCTCACCGACATAGCCAACATCTATACAGGTCTTTTTGTGCAGGTACAGCGGGTGCTTTCGGATGAATACCCGACTGTGTACCTGGAGTTGTCC
>CAZHXC010000291.1:0-5043 GCA_964536145.1 uncultured Spirochaetales bacterium
GTCAACATTGGAGAGCAGCGCTGTCGTGGGTCCCGTATCATCGTTGCTCATACCTGACTCGGCTGTGTCATATATGACGTACCGGGGTGAGACATACATGTCGTCGACATCGCTCGCATCATCATCGGAATTGACTTCGATAATGAGGTAGTATTCTCCACCGGAATCGTCGGGCCAGCTGTAGTCGAAGGAAGTATTCAATTCCTCATTTCCATCAAGCGGTGGCAAGGTATCCTGCGCCATAATCGTGTCGTTGCCTATCCCGGCATCAAGCGAAAGGTACGCGGAATACTCGATTGCTTTAGTGCCCGGGTTGCCCGAGGTTTCTCTGATGGTGAAATCCACACTAAACGAGGTTCCTCTCTGGCTATCTGTGGGGAAGACAGGCGCCACGGCGGTAACCGAGTAATTCGGTAAATCCACAACGGTGAAGGGACCTGCGTAGCCTGTATTGTTGTCCGCTTTTCCCGCCGTCTCGTCGGCCGCGGAAATTTCGATAATCAAATAGTAAGCGCCGCTTGTTCCCGGCCAGTTTCCGGTAATGTCTATGTTCGCCGCCGTTGCGCCTGAGTCGAGCTGTGGCGCCGAGCCGTTATCGATTTCGATGTCCGTGCCGATGTCGATCGCCGTATCCGAAGATGCGTAGGCGGTCCAAGTAATGTCCTCCGCTCCGTTCGTATCGCCAAAATTCTTTATGGAAAAAGTTTCGACGAGTGTTCCACCGGTGATCGCGGTTCTGTTGTACCCGCTTACCGCCGTGACCGCGTAATCGACGGCACCCGGAGTGTGTATCTCGAAAGGACCGCCAATTCCGGTGTTATTGGCCGTGTCGTTCTCATCACCCGCTGAAACGGTTACGATCAGATAGTAGGTCCCAGCGATCTCCGGCCAGGTTCCTGAGATGTTTATCGCCTCTGATGTCGCCCCGCCGTCGAGCGGTACGGTTGAGCTCGCGGAAATCACCTCATCGTCACTACTTAGAATGTCGTCCGGTGAGATGTATGCATACCAGGAAACGCGGAGTACACCTCCATCGGTTCCCGTATTCTGAAAGGTGAAGGATTCGGCGATGGCGCCTCCGGTTTGGCCCGGGTTTCCGGTGCTCGTGACTAATACGGATTCGTAGTCTACCTCAGAAGAAAGATCTGTCACCGTCACCGGTCCCGCTACAAAGGTATTGTTACCGTCGTTGCCGGCGGCCGTCTCGTCCGCCGCGGATACTTCCACAATGAGATAGTAGCTGCCCGCAGAGACAGACCAGGTTCCCGATAGGGTGTTTTTGGTGGGTTCGCTCAGCGCCGCCGGAGCGGCAACCGTCCCGGTCCCCAACTCTACATCGCCGGGATCTATGGTAGTATCCGCCGACGCGTATGCGATCCAGTTGACATCATCGCCGCCGGAAACATCGCTTGCATTCAATACATCGAATTGCTCGGAGAGAGGATCACCGCTCACGACCGTCGGGTAGTTTCCGGTTACACCTGTTACGATGTAGTCGAGCGTATTGACGTACACGGAGACCACGCCGCTTGCCAGGGTATTGTTTCGTACTACCCCCTCATCAGGGGCGCTCAACTCTACAATCAGATAATAGATTCCGCTCTCCACCGGCCACGAACCGGCATCTATGTCGATCGCACCGGAAGTTTCGCCGGTCAACAGCGCGGTCGCCTGCCCTGAGTCAATTTCGGTATCGCCACTGCCTAACTGCCGGTCCGGCGAAACGTACGCCGTCCAGTATACAGGGTCTTCACCGTTGGCAGAGCCCTGGTTCGAATAGGTAAATGTCTCGGAAACGGCGCCGCCGACAATGACCGGGCTGCCCGGGCTCGAAACCGTATCTACAACGTAGTCCACATCCGCCGGTGGTGGATCGGATATCTCGATTGCCGTCGTGGTGCTTGTCTGGTTGTTCGAAGTATCTTCATCATCGGGGGAATCGATCTGTACAACAAGGTAGTATGTGCCCCGGATGGCAGGCCACACCGAGTTGAACGTCTGCCCGGTTGTTTCTCCGGCCGCAAGCGCTCTCGCCAACCCGGAATCGAGCAGAAAATCGCTATCGCCCACCACGCTATCCGTTGAGGCGTATATTTCATAATTGATGTCATAACGCCCGCCGGCGATGCCGTTGTTTGCGATGGCAAAAGAACCGGTAACCGGGCTCTCGGTAACCGGGCTGCCGGTGACACTCATATTTTCCACCGAGTAATCAACGTCTGTGTTGTCAAGCTCATCGAGCAATGAAAACTGATCGCACGAGGAGTAGAGAAAAACGAGAAGCATCGAAAAGACGCCGAGTACCTTTCTCAATATCTCCTAACTCCTCACAACCTGTAATAGAACTTCACGGCGGGCGTAAAGCCCATAATCACCGCCGAACCTTCAAAATACGCATCATAGCCAACCGCCAGATGCACGCCCATCGCTTTACCAAGGTGAATCAGAACACCGGCGTCCGCCGTCGCGTATTGCCCAAGCTTCATTTTACACTCCCACCCGAGATTCTCGGCCGGCTCTGCGGACGGTTTCAAGACAAATAACGCCGGTCCTCCGGATAAACCGGCGGTTACTTCCAAAGACCCACCTGCCATGTACGTATACCCGATATGTGCGCCCACCGGTATGATCAGAACTCGCGCGGAGAGCGAGATGCCCTTCATCTCGAGTATGTTGACACCGCTCTCCAGCCCGATATTGAGCGTGCTCGGCCGCGCGAGGCCGATGAGGTAGGACATGCTCATCATCGGATTGTACCCGAGAGTGGAGTAGCTCGAAGCATTTCCCACGGTAACGAAAGCACTGAATCCGGTGGAGACTTCGAGAAAGTTCCCAAGCGCCGGTATTTCTTTTGACGACCTGCCGGGAGAGCCCGGCTCTCGCAGGACACTTTCCGGAGTTGCCGCGGACCGGGACGGACCTTCGCTCGCGGCATCCGGTTCCGCCTCCGGCTGCACTCGCGTTGACTCGACTGCGGCGAGCTGCTCATCGATGCTTTCAGCCGAGGTATCCAACATCCGTCTCACAGTGTCTGTTATCAGTCTGTCGAGCGAAAGATCTATCCGGCCGGAGGCCGTCACTCGAAAGGCGGTGGACTTATCCGCGCCGTCTAACCAGGTGAGATCGATAGTAACGCTGTCTCCGTCTACCTCGTATCCGGCACTCAACACAAAATCGGCATCGTAGGATTCGACAAGAGACGCGAAGGTAGCTGCAGACGCCGCCGGCTCCGGGGCTTCCGCTCCCGCAGGAAGGGTAACAACCTCGAGACCGTGCTCTTCGAGACTCAGGAGAGCTGTTTCAAACACAACATCCCCAAGCGTCCGGTATTCGGGGATCTCCTGCAGCGTGAAGAGCGCCCGCACAGACCCGTCGGCGAAACAACATGCAGCGAGGAATGAGACATGCACAAGAATACAAACAACGCGCCGGAAACCGGTCAATTATTCTCCTCCGCCGGTCACACTTAGCGTAGATATTCTCATTAATGCGGGCCTCCTGTACACTGCCGCCATGAAGCTTCTCTCGCCGACTGTCGTTGTTTACATCGGTGTGTTTTTTACCTCCTTTTCGGCCATTTTTGTGAGAAGCACCGAAGCGCCCGCGGTGGTAGCCGCGATGTACAGGATGTGGTTTTCGGTTTTCCTCCTCCTCCCTGTGCTCGCGGGAGAGCGGATCAGGGCCGCTAAACATAGAGGCCGCGGGTTGCCGGTTTCCTCCGCAGCGGAGCCCCACACACCCGGACCCGCGTTATCCGATTGGTTTCTCTGCCTCGCAAGCGGTCTCTTCCTCGGGGCCCATTTCTGGGTGTGGTTTGAATCGTTGGCGCTTACCTCCATAACCAGCTCTACGGTTCTCGTGAACACCCACCCGATATTCGTTCTTATCTTCGGTTTCCTGCTGCTCAGAGAAAAGGTCTCCCTCAAAGCGGTGATGTTTGTGGTCATAGCAGTTGCAGGAATGGTGACCCTCTCCTTTGGTGACTTTGTGCGGGGCGTCGACACGCTCGCAGGAGATCTGCTTGCAATTGTCAGCGCGGCGGCGGTTTCAGGCTATTTCTTAATCGGCAGAAAAGTGCGACGGCGGATGGGCGCTCCTCTCTACGCGGTATCGGTGTATTTTATTGCGGCGGCCTCGCTCACGGTACTCACGCTCGCAGGCGGCATTTCGCTGTTTGATTACAGCCTGAAAGACTATCTGATGTTTCTCGGCATGGCGTTCTTCTGTACCCTGCTCGGCCACACCCTTTTCAACTGGGCGCTCAAATATCTGAAGACGTCATTTATCTCCACCGCCGTTCTCCTTGAGCCGGTTTTTGCAACTCTCCTTGGTATGATTATCTTTGCAGAATACCCGGGGGTGATCACCATACTCGGCGGCGCCGTCGTGCTGTTCGGGATTCTCATGTTCGTCCGGGAGGAGGGCAAACTGATAGCGCCAAAAGGTGACAGAACTACACGCGCCGCGGCTATCGCGGAGGGGATACGTTCGGATATTCCGGTTTCGAAAGAGATGCGAATGCTCGATTTTGGCGCCGGTAGCGGTCTTCTCTCCGTAGAGCTTGCGCAGTATGTCGGATCGGTCCTCGCAATCGATACATCAAAAATAAAGCTCGAGGAACTCGAGGCCAAGACCCTCAGCGACCCAACACTACAGCAAAAGATCACGGTAACAGATTGCGATATTCAGACAAATTCCTTGGCGAATGATGTGTTTGATCTGGTGGTGTCTTCCATGGCACTCCACCACGTTGAGAGGATAGAAACGACACTCGACAGGCTCGCCGATCTGACAAAGCCGGGTGGATTCATTGCGGTGGCCGATTTAGAGCCGGAGGACGGTTCGTTTCATGGGCCTTCGCTTCCGGTCGCGCACCACGGATTCGATCCCATCGAGCTTTCAGAAATGCTCGCCGGCCGGGGATTTGGAGAGCTGTACTGGCGACGCGTGTTCTCCATAGAACGCGGTAAGCGTTCGTATCCGGTCTTCCTTCTTACCGGGAGAAAGGCGTAAATATGCCCGCCCATATCACTCACGAGGTTT
>CAZHXC010000292.1:0-5043 GCA_964536145.1 uncultured Spirochaetales bacterium
TCAAATCATCCTCGCGGGCGAACTTTTCAAAGGCTTCGTTGTTGTACCAACCCGCGGTCCCGCTCCGGTTGGCAGCACCCGGCCGCTCAAAAAAGACGCCGAATGTAGCGGCGCCGGAGGAATAGGCTGCGACGATACGCGAGGCCAGTCCGTACCCGGTTGACGACCCGATAACCAGGACACTCCGGGGGCCGTTTTCAACAGGATGTGCCTTTGCGTAAGCGATTTGCTGCGCTACCTTGCGTTCACAGCCTGTCGGGTGGGCATTCAAGCAGATATTATTTCTTACCATCGGGGTAATAATCATGCTCATAAGGTACCTCGCGGTGGTGTGTGCGGTCAACGCGTAGAGTGCGGCGTAGAGTAGGGCGCGGCGCTGCGCTCTTTGAGTTGCCGTGCATTATAGCGCGAACGACCATAGTGCGAACGGCGGCGTTTGGTTATCGCGCTCAGTAGAGCGCCGCGCTGGGCTGTTGTTTGGGCTGTTGCTGAACTGACATGGCTAATGATACATATATATGGTGGGCGGAGATGTAGGATAACTGTGAAGATCTGTATAATCGCTTGCCCGCCGAGCCGGAATAAAGGCGGCCGAAAAATACAAAATGGAAGGAGAGTTTATGTTTATCGACCTCGAAAGAAAGCGGAGAAGCATCAGAAAATATCAGGATAAGTCTGTTGAGACGGAAAAAATAGATCAACTTGTGGAAGCGGCGCTGCTGGCCCCTTCCTCGAGAGCAATCAGGCCCTGGGAGTTCATCGTCGTTCAGGACAAGGCTTTGCTGCAAAAACTGGCGGAGGCCAAGTCATCCGGTGGGGCTTTCCTTTCCGGGGCTCCGTTGGCGGTAGTGGTGTGTGCAGATACCGAGAAGAGCGATGCCTGGATAGAGGATGCTGCAATCGCATCGACCATGCTGCTGCTGGAAGCCGAGTCCCTTGATCTGGGGGCGTGTTGGGTGCAGATCAGGAACAGACCCCATGACGAAACAAAAAGAGCAGAGGAGTTTATCCGCGAAGTGCTGCTGCTTCCGGACCGGATTGGGGTGCTCTCAGTAATTGGCATCGGCTATCCCGATGAGGTAAAGCCGCCGTATACGAAGGATGATCTTCTCTACGGGCAGGTTCATGACACGCAGTACGGGAAACCGTGGCCGGCGCCGTAAGCGGCCGAAAAATGTAAGGCTTTGAAGCACAAGAAAAAGGAGAAACGTATGTACAACGGAGTATACACCCCAATCGTCACACCGTTCGATGAAAACGAGGGACTCGATCTCGGGAAGATGAAACATAACTTGGAACGCTGGTCGGCGTCCGAGCTCGACGGGCTCCTGGTCCTGGGGTCAAACGGCGAGTTTCCTTATATCAGCAAAGAGGAGAAGCTGAAACTCACCGGGTTTATCAGGGAAAACTGGAAAAGAACGTTGTTAGCCGGTACCGGCTGTCATTCGACGGCGGAAACGATCGAGCTCACAAAAGAGGCCGCGTCCGCGGGGGCGGATGCGGTCCTGGTGTTGCCGTCTTTCTACTACAAGGGCCAGATGACCGATGATGTGCTCGAGCCTCACTTCGAGCAGGTCGCCGATGCATCACCGGTTCCCGTATTGGTATACAACATGCCGGCAAATACCGGAATAAACCTATCCTCTTCGCTCGTTTCGAAATTGTCGAAGCACGAAAATATCGTTGGAATAAAGGACTCCTCGGGAAATATCGTACAGATTGCCGAAACCGTGCGGAGCAGCGCCCCGGATTTCAGCGTGCTTGCCGGGAGCGCAAGCTTCATGTTGCCCTCTCTATCCGTGGGGGCGGTGGGGGTAGTCGCCGCACTCGGAAACGCCATGCCGGATGCCTGTTGCCGTCTTTACCGCCTGTTTCAGGAAGGGAACCTCGAGGAGGCAACCGGGTTGCAGCTCGACCTTCTCGAGATAAACCGCGCGGTGACTGCCGGAATGGGGGTGCCCGCGCTCAAGGCGGCGATGGACATGCTTGGATATCAGGGTGGTGCGGTGAGAAGCCCGCTGCAGCAGCTTTCTGAGGAAAAACAGGCACAGCTCAAGGAGATCCTCGCCCGGTGCGTGGCCGCGCAATAGGAGAGATCATGATCAACGAGAGAATAAAGGAAGCGGTGGATGCCGTCAGGCTCGTGGATACCCACGAACACATCATGCCGGAAAATGAACGCAATCACTACGCGGTGGATTTCGGCTATCTGTTTGGCCATTACAATTCAAGCGATCTGGTCTCCGCCGGCATGCCGCAGCCGCTAATGGAGGCGGCGAGGCTTCCGATGCACAGGTACCGCACCGCCTACAATAACAGGAGGGGGATACGTCGGTTTATCGCCGCTCCGGAGCGTGAGGACATGTCTCTCGAAGAGCGTTGGAACGCCATGGAGCCGTATTGGGAGATGATCCGGAATACCGCCTATGCGAGGATGACACTGATAGCCATCAGAGACCTTTTTGGCGTGGATGACTTAAACCGCGATACCTATCAGCAGCTTTCCGAAGCGATCGATAATTCACGAAAGCCGGGCTGGTACCGTCACGTCATGAAGGAAAAAGCAGGGATCGATATCTCCATCACCGATATTCAGTTGACCGATCTGGACAGGGAGATATTTGCTCCGGTGATGAGTCTGGATAATTTTATCGATATACGTTCGAGACAGGAGCTCGGGCTGCTGGAAACTGATACCGGCACGGCCATCCATTCTCTCGATGATTTGGTGAAGGCGATGCGGCTCGCCCTCGAGGGGTACGTCGCGGAAGGCATCGTCGCGGTGAAGTGCGTTCTCGCCTACGCGCGTATCCTCAAGTTTGACAAGGTGACCAGACATGAGGCGGAGGTCGTGTTCAATCGCATTGCCGGACATCTGGGAGAGGGCCCTTCATTTGCGGAGTCTAAACCGCTTCAGGATTACATGATGCATCAGGTTATACGGGCAACCATTGATGCCGGGTTGCCGATGCAAATTCACACGGGGTTGCAGGAGGGAAACGAGAATATCGTCACCAACGCCAATCCTACCCATTTGATCAACATCTTCATCGAGTATCGCGAGGGAAAGTTCGACCTCTTCCACGGCGGCTATCCGTATATCCACGAGTGGGTGACTCTGGCCAAGAACTTTCAGAATGTGTATGCGGATCTCTGCTGGGTCCACATCATATCTCCCGATATCGGCAGGCGTCTGCTCCATGAGCTCATCGAGACGGTCCCGGGAAACAAGATCATGGCTTTTGGTGGAGATGCGGTCACCTCGGAGATCGCATACGGACATTCTGTGATGGCCCGGCAGGTGGTGACCCGTGCGCTTTCAGAAAAGGTGGATGAAGGGTATTTTTCTGAAGTGGAAGCTATAGGTCTTGCACGCCGGATGCTGCGGGATAATCCGGCCGCGCTCTTCAAGCTGCCTGTGTCTTGATAGCCCGGCGGCGCGGCCGGCGCGATCAGGAAGCATCCATTCGGCCGCCAAGCCGGGGTAAGTATTTGCCCCAATAGTCATGGTCATGGCATAATCTCAGGCACTATGAAACAACCGAATATCATTCTAATTCTCGCTGATGACATGGGGTATTCCGATATCGGGTGCTTTGGATCCGAGATCGCAACCCCCAATCTCGACTCCCTGGCCGAAAAGGGAGTCCGTTTTTCGCAGATGTACAACTGCGCACGGTGCTGCCCTTCCCGGGCTTCGCTCCTTACCGGGCTCTACCCGCATCAGGCGGGCATCGGCTTCATTGTGTCCGACCTCGGGCATCCCGCCTATCAGGGGTACCTGAACGATGAGTGCGTCACCGTTGCGGAAGTGCTGAAAGGCGCGGGGTACCGGACGGCGCTTGCAGGGAAGTGGCACGTAGGCGGCCGCTATGCGGCGGCTGACCGGGTTCCTTCCGGGCCGGGTGCGAAGGGCTTTCCAAGGCCGCTTGACCGCGGTTTCGACAGCTTTTTTGGCACACTCGCAGGCGCCGGAAGCTTCTACGAACCATTCACCCTCATGAAGGACGACCAACCGGTAGAGCCGGGTGAGAATTTTTACTATACCGATGCAATCAGCGACTATGCGGCCGGGAAGGTGGGCGAGTTTTCAAAAGAGCAAGCGCCTTTCTTCCTCTATGTCTCATACACGGCGCCTCACTGGCCCTTGCACGCACCGGAGGAGGATATTCAGCGCTACCGTGGACGGTATAACATCGGCTGGGATACGATCCGGCAGAGCCGTCACGAGCGATTGCGGGAAATGGGAATCCTCGATGCGGAATGGACGATCTCACCGCGTGACGAGTTGGCGCCTTCATGGCCTGAAGCCGATTTCAGAGAGTGGGAGGACCACAGAATGGCGACCTATGCGGCACAGATAGACCGCATGGATCAGGGAATCGGTCGCATTCTCTCGGCACTGAAAGAGAACGGTCAGGATGAGAACACCGTCGTTTTATTTCTTTCCGACAACGGTGGCTGTGCGGAGCTGATGCGGGAAGACGGTCAATACGATATCGTGCCCGAGCGGACCCGATGGGGTCAGCCGATAAAAATCGGCAATGTCCGTGGATTGGAACCCGGCGGCGCGGATACCTTTATGAGTTATGGAATGCCGTGGGCGAACGCTTCGAATACGCCGTTTAGGCTGTACAAACATTGGGTTCACGAAGGCGGCATTGCAACTCCCTTCGTGGTGTACGGTCCCGGCATGGAAGCAGGATCCGTTCGGCACGAGCCGTGTCATTTCATCGATATCATGGCCACCTTTTGCGACCTCTCCGGGGCGGTCTATCCTTCGGAGAAGGAGGGCAATCGGATACACCCGCTCGAGGGGGAAAGCCTCCTACCCGCGCTCCGGGGCGAACGGTGGAACCGCGAGCGGCCGATATTCTGGGAACACGAAGGAAACCGCGCAATCCGTATCGGTGACTGGAAGCTCGTTGAGCGCCATCCGGAAGGCTGGGAATTGTACGACCTCAGAGAGGACCGCACCGAGCTCAGGGATCTCGCGGCAGGCGACGCGCCTCGTGTCAGAAAGATGTCCGGCTTGTGGCACGA
>CAZHXC010000293.1:0-2407 GCA_964536145.1 uncultured Spirochaetales bacterium
GTAATCACTGGCGACCTGAGCACTCCAATCGTACTGAGGATCCCATCCAGTCATGTCATTCTGGAAGTTTAGACACCAATAGGACCAGGTCAGTGTCCCGCCGTATATCGGCACACCTTCGTCTACCTCGGCTGCTTCCCCCTCTTGGGCACCTCTAGCAAAGACGAAAGAAACCGACAGCGCTAAAATCAAGATTGCACTGAAAATTCTTTTCTGCATAACCAATTCTCCCTCCAAAAAGTACCTGTGAATTTTTGAGAACTGTCGGTTTAGCAGCACACGATTTGCAGGCTTTTTACAGTAATGGTATTTTGCGACATATATCCTACTCAGCTCAAATGCCGACAATTGTCATTCAAGTATAAAACATTGCCTCCTGCTGTCAACCTTCAAAATCAATTTGAACTCATTCGACGGCGACTTTTTTCTTTACCTTTACCCCATACCGGCCGACGCCTCCTCTCAGCCTTGGATCCAATATATCTCGCACTGCATCACCAAATACATTTACTCCGTAAACTACAACACTTATAGCAATGCCCGGCCAGACAACCAGCCACGGGTTCCTGAACATATACTCGCGTCCGCTGCCGCTGAGCATTCCGCCCCAGCTGGGAGCCGGTGGCGGGACACCAAAGCCAAGGAAGCTTAAAGACGCCTCAGCCAGGATGATAAACGGCACTAATATGAAGAACATAACGATAATGGTAGCCATAATATTCGGCATTACGTGGCGGAGAAGCACCCTGGTATTAGAACAGCCAATAGCTTCGGCCGCCTGCACGTACACATTTTCTTTAACGCTCATCGTTGCGCTTCTGACTATCCTGGAACAAATGATACCTTGCTGGACCCCCAAAACGACGATTACGGGCCACAAACCAGGCCCGATTATGGACATAATAACTATCAGAAGAATAAGCGATGGAAAGCACATGAAACCATCAACAAATCGCTGGATTATTATATCAAACTTACCGCCGATGTATCCGGACAACATCCCGATTATTGTCATGATAATCGTAGCGAGGGTGCTGCCTGCCAAGCCGACGATCACCGAGATCTGTGCCCCGTAGATAATGCGGCTGAGCATATCCCGCCCGGTGACATCGGTGCCGAACGGATACCCCGGTGACGGCCCTATCATCGTCGGCCCTGCATGGATCTCGTTCATTCCATATGGGGCCAGAAAATCAGCAAAAATACCAACGGCAAGCAGTGCCAAGGTGATAACGAAACCCACGGTACCCAAAGGCTTCTCTTTCACCAATCGTATAAAGAAATCGACAAATCCGGAATGTCCTTTCTTTTCAACTGTTATGTCTGAAGAAGTAATCGCCATACTTTGCCTCTTTTTTCGTATCTTATTTGAGCCGAATTCTGGGGTCCAAAAAGCCGTAGGTTATATCAACCACAAGATTAATTGCCACCATACCGATTCCAAAAAAGAGCATCACTCCGGTAATAACCGTATAGTCTCTCCGTTGAGCCGCCCCCAGCAGTAGCCCACCCATTCCGGGCAAATTGAATATCTGCTCAATAATAACCGTGCCACCAAGCAAGAAGGCAAGATTGAGCCCGATAATGGTTACTACCGGGATGAGCGCGGCCTTCAGAACATGCCTCAATACAACGCCCCTTTCTCTTAGCCCCTTTGACCAGGCTGTTCTGACATAATCTTGCCTGAGGACCTCGAGAACCTGGGAGCGCACCAACCGCATTTGCGTCCCCGAAAGAGCCATCCCCAGAACGATGGCGGGCACCACGAATTGCTTCAGGTTCTCAACAGGGTCGACTGAGAACGGAACATAGACAAGAGGTGGAGTATAGCCCCACCATATCGAGGGGAAGACTATTACCATCGTCCCTATCCAAAATCCTGGGACAGCAATACAGACTATCGCGAAACTGCGCGCCAACTAATCAATCCACGTATCCTGCCTCAACCCGGATATGATGCCTACCGGAAAAGCTATGAGTTGCGCAAATACCATACCGAGCAAACTGAGCTCAATGGTTATTGGAAACCGGTCCAAGATATCATTGATGACCGGAGTACGTTTGCGTAAGGAGTTACCGAAATTACCCTGCAAAAGCCCGCTAAAACCGCCATCTTCCTGCGGCAAAACGCCAATCCAGCGGCCATACTGCTGAAGGAGAGGAACATCTAATCCCAATTCTTTCTCTAAGGCTGATTTGTCGATTACCGAGACTGTTTGCACCTCAGATATCATCAAGTCTACAACATTACCCGGGATAAGACGAATGGAGAAAAACACTATCAGGCTTGCAATAAACAAGGTGGGTACCATCAACAGTATCCTTCTCATGATATAAGCTCGCATACCTACTCCCCTCAGTTATTCAACGGATTTAGGGCATATCCCTTAATACGTGTTAATTCTTA
>CAZHXC010000293.1:2417-5035 GCA_964536145.1 uncultured Spirochaetales bacterium
TGCCTCTAAGGCACCGCTTTTCTCTTCCTTTTCAGGTAACCTGATAGATCAATAACCACTTTTTAGAAGAAACATCACGATAATGTCGGCGGAAAAAGCCATTTCTGAATATTGCTCTTTTCACGAGGCCGCGTCTTACACACTCCTGTTTAATGCGTTTGTCTATACAGCTCAGAGCGGACTTCCTTTTCATCGCTCTTTTGTCGAGGTGCCCACTTATCGACGATACGATATCGCCAAGGATGAGATTAACCAGGAAAATCACCAAGGCAGCTTTCATTGACGGCACACGGATCAGGATAACGATTCTGCTGATTAGATAAGCAAACACTGGACAACTCCGCTTTGATAGGTGCATTGCAGAAACGCCATTTGTACTCACAAAGTATAGCAATTGATCTTAGCAGCGCCTCAATACAGCTGTCAACGAAAAAATAGCTCCTCATCCGAGCGCTCGGATACAGCAGCGCGGCGGTCCGGCACGTTTTTTCTATGGGTTTGAAATGAGGGTTATTCGAGTGACCGCTGTAACGGGTCAGTGTCGGATCAATTATCAGGATGTGGCCTTGCTTGCCCGAAACTGCAAATTATTTCGGTTAGCTGCATGACACACATTTCATAGAGCTGAGAGCCGTGATTATCGAGCCGTTGTTTGTACGCAGCAGAGAACTCAGCATCCAATCGGTTCTTTTTGTAGGCATTCTGCATGCTTAACGCACGTTCTATAAGCTCATGCGAGTTCAGCACCTGGCAGACGGCGACCGTATTCCGGCATATCATGCGCGCCGCTGTGGAAAGCAGAAACCGGTCGGTGCCGGCAAGCAATATCTTTCTAAAGCCGTTATCGATTACGGCATTGAGAAATTCGCAAATACAGGCAAGGAGACGCTCATATCCGGTATATATCCCATTCGGAAAATCGTTATTGCAGGTCAGCCGGCCGTAGGTAAGGTGCGGTAATAGAAAAGATCGATTACTCTGCGTTCTCGTTGCGTCACGACAAATCGAGCGAATAAAGGAACTTTCCAAACCATAAGACGATTCCGCGTCGTTCGTCTCCGAAAGCCCGATCGTTGCAACGATAACAGCTTCAGTCGTAAGGAAATTGCCCGGAACTTCCAATTTGAAGCAATTTCCGGAAACCGCTTCCTTTTTCACAGGTAATGATTGTATCAGCCGCATACAAGCGCTGTCTACATTTTTTTTGCGCAAATGAAATTGACCACCAATGCAAGTGCGTAGCAATAATTGCAATATTATCTTTATTGAGCTTTTTAGAGATTTTGGGCAACCGATTTACTTATCACACAATAATCTGTAAATTTTATGGCACTAAGCAAACTGGCTTTTCAACACCCAAAATCAAATGGAGCACTTGTAAAATGAAAGCAATATCCAACGTGGGTAACGGAATTATAAAAAGTAAATATGGGCTTCCTGTTAGACAGACAAGGGATGAAATTTCCTTCAACTTCCTCAATTCCGACACCCTTCACGACATCGAAAATGGTATCAGAGATACTTTGGCTGCTATCAACCGCGCCAACCTTGGTATTGCGTTGGCATTCGCCAAGATCGACAGGGAAGCCTTGTACGTTCAGGCTGGATGTAAATCCTACTTGGAGTATTTGGAAACTGCAGAAGAAGAGCTGAACATGAGCCGTCAGACGATGAGCGATTATAAACGCATCGGCGAAATATACCTTACATACAAAGGTCAACTCCAGAATGCGGGCTTCAAGGAAGAAGGCCATCTCCATAAGCTACGTTTTTTGCCCCGCGCCCTTGAACACCACCCGGCGGAGGATGTTTTCAAAAGGGTTGTCCATGATTCTTTACGGAGATTTATCGACTATGCGAAATCTGAAGATAACAGTGAGCAAAAACGGGAACCGGAGCAGGAGGTCGAGATTCCTGTAAAGGAAATCATTGTTGACGGCCACGGCATCCTGCAAATCGGGGCGGAACCGGTCGGCTATTCTCGAGATGAAATTGTCAGCTACCTGCAGAAGATCTATGAGATCAAATCGAAAGGAAACCATCCGTATGTAGTTGACTTATACGACGAATCGGAATCGCGGGCGGTTGATAACTACATTAAGCGGCTTAGAAGCAGAAAATAGGCCGGAACACCGCTCGCATGCCGGTGTCGAGTGACATATCCGCAGTTCGAGTGAACAACGAATTAATCGAGCTGCCAATAAAAACACGGTGACGAAACCATCCTCCCGCACGGGACAGATGCGGATACATCGGAATGTAAGCAGTAATTTCGTGTGAAAGCGTGAAAGAGTTTCTCTTTACAGCGTCCGGATTATTCGTTAATATCTTTCCAGTTTGCGGGTGTTATTCAATGGTAGAATGTCAGCTTCCCAAGCTGAATACGAGGGTTCGATTCCCTTCACCCGCTATAGGCCCTTCCGTCAGGAAGGGCTTTTTGCATATACACGGGAATCGAACGCGAGGAGCGGCGCGAGCGATGAGCGAGCGCAAACCAACAGGAGGTTGGTTTAGCGACGAGAACGGCCTGGAGCGACGAGCCATGATGGCGAGGAGCGGAAGGCGATTCCCTTCACCCGCTATAGGCCCTTCCGTCAGGAAGGGCTTTTTGCATATAC
>CAZHXC010000294.1:0-5016 GCA_964536145.1 uncultured Spirochaetales bacterium
AAGATGACCAAAAAAACGCTGCCAAAGCCGATCCCGAGAACTATCCGGAGCAACCTGCAGGCGGCAACGATACCCGATCCGCGACCAATGCGGGAGAAAATGCCCCGCAAATCCGGCTTGCAGAGAACAAACCGGAGGCGGAGGGCCGCATCCTGAACCAGGAATATCTGGCTGTTTTTCTGGGGTTCGATCATGACCGTGACGGAGCCGCTCTTCTGAAACGTATGGAGCGGCTGGCCGAACGGGACCATGATTATCGTCTTTCTCTGGCGAGTATTCTCGTGCGTTCGGCGGAGATCTATATCGATATTGAGCGCTTATTTGCAGGACCGGCGGAGGCGGATTCATTATCACGGCGGCCGGTCTATTTCCGCGAGCTGCTTGCTCATTACTTCCGGCGCCGTGGCGATCGTGAAAAGGGAATGCCCGAGGCATTCGTGCGGGCCCTGCGGAGCGCTTTGCGCCGGTATTTGGCAGACGAAGAGATCGAGGCTGACCCCACCGTCGCTCTGCTGCATGTATATCGTTCCCACGCAGATTTAGCGGCAAAGCAGGAACTGCTTCGCGAGGCACTTCTGCTCATGGAGCATCTTCCACGACCGGAATTGCCGACAGGTCTCTCGGACCTTCTTGATGAGACCGCCTGGATCAGCCGGCCCACCAATTCCTCATTGGCAGATACCGCAATATACTTGCGGGCGCAGCTGGTTGATCGGGTGCTGCTCGAGCGCTGGAGAGCAGAGAAGCGGGAAAAAGTTGGAAAAGTCCTTGAGTTGTTGCTCCGGCGCCGGCTCCAGGGCCGGTCGGCCGGTTTCCTCGCCGATAGCCTGGTAAACACCGGCCATCAAGTGGCCTACGACCTGGTGGAACGTTTTCTTCGCGGAAGCGAGCCTCACAGGCCTCTGATCCTTGAAATCCTTGCAAGACGCTTTACCCGTGACCGGCGTTTCCTTTCCGGACAACTCTTGGAGACTAACGGATTTCTGCTTTACGCAGCGGTTACCGGAGACGATAGCAGACAATACAGGACCTTTACCGCAGCGATAGTGGAAGACGACTTCGACCGCCTTATGGAAGCGATCGAACCGCTGCTAGCGGCGGAAACCGGAGATCCACCGGAAGTGGTGTTGCTTGCTATAGCCGATCCGCCGGCTGCCGGTTTAGCGGATGAGCCCGAGGAAAGGCTCCTCCGCAGCTTGACGCAAAAACCGTTACGCGCTGGGTGGGTTAGCCTTGGAGTGCTTCTTCCCGGTGGCGTAGAGCGCTTCCATACCTATCACTACACCGGGGGGGCTCGGTGGGAAGAGGATCCGGATCGTCGGGGCTTCAATCCTCGGGCGTGGCGAGAGTTGCGGGTAGGGCGACTGAAACGCTTTGATCAGGAACGCGTGTATTCAAGCGAGTCTGTTCACCTGCTTCACCTGCAGGCTCCGGAAAATCCCAAGGATGAGCGGCTTATTGCCCTGGTGGAGGTGCCTGCAGGTAGACCGCAGCTCGACAAGCACGGGCGGATCGTCCGCATGGTTGCGCTGGAAAACGTATTCATGGAGGCGATTTTTGCACTCCGTTCCGAGCAGGCGCGCCGTCGCCGGCGTCTCCAATGGAACCGGATTGTTGTCCATATTCCCGTGGTGATGAACACTACCCTCGAACAGAACCGGGAATACGCGGCGCGGCTGGCCGCACGAACCGGCGATCTTGGTCTCGAGAAGATTACGGTTTACTCCCGGAGGCCAACCGCGGAGGGCGCAGTTGAGGAAGTAGAGCTTCTTTTTGAGAATATTTCCGGTGTCAGTTTTACGCTGCGGGGACGCGAACCGGTAGAGACACCACTCGAACCGATGGACCCGTATGTTGCACGGGTAGTGAGGGCAAGACAGCGCGGCACGCTGTACCCGTATGAAATACTGAAAATGATCACTCGCGCAGGTTATCCGGTGAGCGAGGCCTTTCCCAAGGGTGAGTTTGCCGAGTACGACATCCGTGTGGATGATTCCGCCGGAACGCAGGAGATAGTCTCAGTAAAAAATCGGCCGCCGGGACAGAATAACGGTAACGTGGTCTTCGGCATCCTGACCAGTTATCCCGCCTCCCGGCCGGATGGCTTGCATCGGGTAGCCATCCTCTCTGACCCGACCACGGATATGGGTTCTCTCGCGGAACCGGAATGCCGTCGCGTGATTGCCGCGCTCGATTTGGCCGAACAGCGGCGGTTGCCGGTGGAGTGGCTACCGGTATCTGCCGGTGCGCGGATCGAAATGGAAAGCGGAACAGAGAATCTCGATTGGACCGCCCGGGTGCTCCGCCGGATTGTGCGCTTCACCGAAAAGGGCGGAGAAATCAACATCATAGTGGCGGGGATAAACATTGGTGCGCAGTCTTATTGGAACGCAGAGGCCACGATGCTCATGCACACTCGCGGTCTGCTGGTCATGACCGAGGACGCGGCAATGCTGCTGACAGGGAAGAAGGCTCTAGATTTTTCGGGAAGCGTATCGACTGAAAACAATGTGAGCATCGGAGGAGTGGAGCGGATCATGGGACCGAACGGCCAGGCCCAGTTGCGTGCAAGAAGCTTGTATGAAGCGTACTCATCTCTCATGACCCATTACGAGCTTACAGCCTGCGATCCGGACACCGGACACCCGGCGCGCAGGCATACGTCGGACCGGGCTGATCGAAACGTCGGGTTGACTCCTTATGATGATGAGCTCGGGCAGGAGTTCTCAACCATCGGAGATATTTTTTCAGAAGAGCTGAACCCTGAGCGCAAAAAACCCTTTGACATGCGGCAGGTTCTGCAAGCGGTGGTAGATCAGGATGGCCCTGTCTTTGAACGTTGGGCCGAAATGAGAGATGCCGAAGTTGCAATCATCTGGGAAGCCCGCCTTGGAGGATACGCCGCCGGTGTTATCGGTATCGAGAGCAGACCGCTTCCACGCATCGGCGAGGTGCCACACGACGGGCCGGAAACCTGGGCCGGGGGCACGCTGTTTCCGCTATCTTCAAAGAAAATCGCTCGTGGCATCAACGCTTTCAGCGGCCGCCTGCCGTTGGTCATTCTGGCCAATCTGTCGGGTTTCGATGGTTCTCCCGAATCCCTGCGAAAGCTCCAGCTCGAATACGGCGCTGAGATCGGGCGAGCCATCGTCAACTTTCAGGGTCCCATTCTCTTTGTTGTCACCGCGCGCTACCACGGCGGTGCTTATGTCGTCTTCTCCAAAGCGTTGAATGACAATCTGCATGCGGCGGCTCTCGAAGGGGCATATGCGTCGGTGATTGGAGGAGCTCCGGCCGCGGCGGTGGTCTTCCCCGGACTGGTTCTGAAGGAAACCAACGCCGACCCGCGTATTGTACAGGCGCGGGAAAAACTTCAGACGGACCGGGCCGGCTACCAGCAGGAGTTTGACGACCTGTTCCGCAAAGTGCACGCAGAAAAACAGAGCGCTCTCGCCCGCCGGTTTGACCGGGTCCACTCGGTGGAACGCGCCCGTTCTGTAGGCAGCATCGACGATATTATACCGCTCTCTCGCCTCAGGCCCTGGCTTATCGGCCGGCTCGAGCAGGCCGATGGAAAGCCACGGCCGTGAGAATAAACTATAATCACTTGCGGTATTTCTGGTTCGTAGCTCACGAAGGTAATCTGACCAGGGCGGCAAAACAGCTGCACATCTCGCAGTCCGCTCTATCGGTGCAGATAAAGACCCTCTCTTCACAATTGGGGCATCAACTGTTCGAGCAGCGAGGAAGACAACTCATCCTCACGGAAGCGGGCCGTATTGTCCTTGACTACGCCGACAATATTATCAAAACCGGCAATGAGCTCCTTACAAGGCTCAGTCTCGAGTACAAGCGGGAACGGCGAATTGTCCGAATCGGGGTGATTGCTACGCTTTCGAGGAACTTTCAAATGCAGTTCCTTACTCCACTGTTGAAGCGGAAAGACGTGGAGATAGTCGTGGTTTCCGGCTCTATGCTCGATCTTTTTACAAAACTGGAAACCCACCAAATTGACGTCATCTTAGCTAATACAACTCCTTTAGCCGATGCGACATCGCCCTGGGTTTCTCATCTCATCTCAACGCAGTCGGTGAGTTTGGTGGGGGATAAAAAATACCTTGGGAAGAAAAGGACATTGAAAGAGCTGTTGGCAAACGAGCCTCTGGTCTTACCATCGATAGAAAGCAACATCCGTATCGCCTTTGATGCTCTGATAGAGCGGATGGGAATACGACCGATCATTACCGCGGAAATTAACGATATGGCGATGCTCCGTCTGATAGCCAGAGAAAAGATCGGTCTTGCGGTTGTCCCGCCTATAGTGGTCAAGGATGAGTTGAGTCAGGGAGTTCTCCACGAAATCAAAAAGATACCCGACCTCAAGGAAACCTTTTATGCCATAACCTTGAAACGACAATTCCCAAATCCCCTTCTCAACGATCTACTCGAGGAAGCGGAGAATCGGCCCGCAATCTGATATCTATAAAATAGAACGATTCTATTCAAATAATAAATTGGACAGATTGATGCAAAAAAGCTAACCTCGACCGAAATATGGACCCATTATTATCGATTTTGAATCCCGGAATCCTGTTTTTTATGCTCGGTCTCGGCGCCGTGCTCGCAGGGTCTAATCTGTCAATACCCGATTCGGTGGTAAAGTTTGTCAGCCTCTACCTCATACTTTCCATCGGCTTCAAAGGAGGGGTGAGCCTCCACCACTCGAAATTACTCGGTGACGGGCTCATCATCATCGGTATCATTATTGCCATGAGCGCATTCGTGCCGATCTATTCCTATCTGTTGTTTCGCAAGAGTCAGGGAGCTGCCGATGCGGCGGCGATAGGTGCAACCTATGGCTCGAACAGCACGTTGACCTTCATCACGGCCGCCGGCTTCCTGACATCCGCGAACGTCGCCTACGGCGGATATATGACCGTTGCGCTGGTGGTTATGGAAACCCCGGCAATTCTCTTTGCAATCATCATGGCAAGAATCTCAGCGCACGCGGGGAGC
>CAZHXC010000295.1:0-4958 GCA_964536145.1 uncultured Spirochaetales bacterium
CACCCCGGCGGCTGTGTGCCGTCACCCGGCCGCCCCGGCAGCTTCTTCCTTATGCACTCTATCCTGGTTTTGGAGATATCGATAGAATATCCGCACCATGAATACACAACCGAAGTATATCATCGATGAAGAACTGGAGCCCGGACTTCGCTACACTGAACACACCATGCCGACCGGTAAGGGCGAATGCAGAGTGTGCTCTCTCTTTCGAACCGGAGACAAGGAACCGGTAAGCAGGCTAAAGCTTTACTCATTTGCCATCAGGTTTGGTGCGGTCTCCGTGGACGCCGAAGGCTTTGGAGGAGTGAGTACGGAAAAGGCCGAACGGCGAAAGGGTTACCTCGGAAAGCTGTTCCGGCGGACCCTTGCGGGTATACGGGAACGGGTGTGCGTCGCGTTTCTCTACGGGGTGGAGAGCCTGTATCAGAAGTACGGTTTTACCGCTTGTCTTCCGGAGACAAAACTGACTATCTGGGTACAACGGCTGTTGGAGACCGGGGTGGTAGGTGGCTTGGAATTTGGGTCACATGTCGGTTCCGATTGGAATCTCGAGCCGTATGCCGATGCGAAGTGGGAACTCGAACCTCGCGCTGACCGGTACGTAGGCGAAATCATCTCGTTGTACAATACGGAAACCGCGATGCGCCCGTGGTCCCGGGTCCGCACCAAAAAGGAGTGGCCGCGTCTTGTGCACGGGGAAACCTGGCGTCCCGGACCCGAATGCTTTGTCCTCACGCGCCGGGGTGAGTTCGAAGGCTATGCGTTTATTGCGGGAACGAACTATGGCTGGATGCCGAGAACCTACGAGGTGGTAGAGTTGGCGGCAAAATCAAACACCGCTGCAGCGGCGCTCATGCTCGAGCTCGGCAAGGAGAGCTGGGGATTGTACTGTCAAAACCTCGTTCTCCGGGAACCGCCTGACGGCAGGTGCGGCACCATCGCAAAGAGCTTCAGCTGTGAAGTGGAAATGAACTTCAATGAACGTGGCGGCGGTATGGGAGCGATACTCCACCGGGCGCAGCTGCTCAACCTTCTCAAAGAAGAGCTTGAGCGAAGAGCGTCTTACGGAAAGCTTTCCCTGGACGATACCGTTTTTGAGGAACTTTGCGATTCATCCCTCATACCGGATGACGGGCATCTTATGCGGCTGCTCACCGGCTACTGGTCTTGGCGGGAAGCAGAGATTTGGGGCGCCGTTGCTGCGGAGGACCGCCGGAAACTGTTCGGGTCCATATTTCCCGGCGGACCTTCGCCTGCGTTGCCTATGCCGTATGCACACTCGCTCGATAGGTATTGAACAAATCCACGTCTCTCTCATAATCGATCTCATCGAAACCAAAACCAAAGAACTGATAGAAGTCTTCCCGGAAACCTTGCAGATCGGCTATCTGTGCTGCGTTTTCCTCAGTGATGTTATTCCAGATCCTTAAGACCTCTTCCTGGACATCCGGTCGTAGCTCCCAGTCATCAAGACGGAGACGGTTTTCCTCATCAACCGGAAAACTGTCCTGAGTAAGATAATCCCGGAAGAGCCGGTGCATCTGTTCGATTGCGCCTTCGTGCAGCCCCTTCTCCTTCATAACCTGATAAAGCGCCGCGATATAAATCGCAATGTTCGGGATTACCACACTCGCGCGTGTCACTATCGCCTTGTTAACAGATACCAACGCTCTGCCGTCTATCGAAGACAGCCGCTCATCGAGCCGTTTGGCGGTGGTTTCGAGGTGCTCCTTTGCCCTGCCTAAGGTCCCGTTGCGGTAGAGGGCCTGAGTCAGCGATGATCCGATGTAGGAATATGCAACCGTCATTGCGCCGTCATCGAGAAGGTCCTCTTTCTCGAGAAAATCGATCCACAGCTCCCAGTCTTCACCGCCCATTACCTTCACGGTGTCATGTATCTCTTTTGGAGTCGCCGGGGTTACGATCTTCTGGTTTACCTCACCGGTTGGAAAATCGAGCGTTCTCACCTGGAAGGGCTCTCCTATCGGTTTGATGGCCGATATATACTCTTCACCTGTCTTGGGATCCTTCCGCTTCCCGGAGGCAAGGCTGTAAATGACAAGATCTACACTGCCCAATTCGGCGCGGATCAGATCCGCGGCTTCCTGCTTCATCTCGCTTGAAAATGCATCACCGTACAGGCTGAAGGACTTGAGCCCGGCGTTTTTCGCCTCTCGGTCAAAAGCCTCTGTATTGTAAAAACCCGCCGTACCGGGGAAGCGGGAAGATGGAGCCTTTTCATACGCGATTCCTATCGTAGCGGCGCCTCCACCAAAAGCCGCCGTGATTCTGGAGGCAAGACCGTATCCTGTTGACCCTCCAATGACCAATACGCGCTTGAAGCCGTTGGTACGATCTCTTTGCTTAACGTACTCTATCTGTTGTGCGACATTGAGCGCGCATCCTTCCGGATGGGCCGTAACGCATGTGTTTCCCCAAATCTTTGGTCTTATTCTCATGATATTTCTCCCATAGTTGGTGCGGCATAATATAATGTAGACAGACAAGTCTGTCTACTATTTGAGGAAAATTTTTCCCCTCCCGTTACGAGGTGTTGTGGCTGACGCCTTTTCTAATTCAGGCTGTCCCGCAACGTTAATCCCTCTGAATCGAGGCCGATTGCGACACTACATGTAGCGCAGTCTAAGTAGCATACCACGATATGGATCGTGTGCCATGGAGGCCTGGAGGTTGCGCAACGGCCTCAATTGTTCAGAACCTTGAATATGGAAGATTGTATGGAATCGAGGTATTCCCGCTTTCCGGTGAGTCTCCAGATGAGGAGGGCGCCTTCATTGATCGCAAAGACATCGACGAATAACTCCTTCAGGTCCTTCTCCGGGGAGATTCGTCCCTCGTTACGCGCTTTTTGAAAAAGCGGCTCCAAAATGCGGTACCAGCCGTCAATTATTTCGTTGAACTTTTCCTTTATTTCTGTGTTTCCGGGGTCGACCTGAAAGCCGATGTTGGCGATAGGACAGCCCATGAATGATTGTCTTGTCGTTGCATTCTTCTTTATCAATCTGCACCACTTGGTGAAGAAATCTTCCAGGTTTTGGCTGTTCCCGGCGAATCGTTTCAAAACCGCAGATAACGTATGGTAATACTCATCAAGGCACGTCAGCACCAGGTCCATCTTGGACGGGAAATACTGGTAGAAGCTCGCCTTGGCCACATGAGATTCTTCTATGATTTGATTGATACCGGTCTCATTCAATCCCTGAAGGTAGAACAGTCTTGTTGCTGTTCTGATGATCCGATCTTTTACCGGTAATTTCGCGGGGATTTTGTCTTTCACTGGCAGTCAATATACCAGGAAACCTGCGGGCAGAGTAAGAGTGTGGCCAAGCAGCGCAAAAAGGTGCTGTGTTTCACTAATAAGTATCATGCAGCAACTCATACACGGATACGCGATCGTGGTGTCAGTTGTAAGTGCATATGTTCTGCTGGTCGCGGTCATCAACCTGGCTTCATTTCTGCTCATCCGCTCGAAGCCTTCCGTTAGAAGCGGGGGACTGGTCTCAGTCCTGATCCCTGCGAGAAACGAGGAAGCGATCATTGAAGAGTGTCTTTCCGGCCTCCTTGACCAGAGTTATAAGAACTATGAGGTTATTGTTCTCGACGATAATTCAACCGATAACACCTTGAAAATATTGAAGCGACTGGAAGCGCAACACGAGCGTCTTCGTGTGCTCGAGGCGCGAGAGAAACCGGAGAGATGGAAGGGCAAGACGTATGCGGTTCAGCAACTCGCGGAGGCTGCAGATGGAGAATACCTGTACATCGTCGATGCCGATACAAAACATGATCGAGATGCCGTAAGCTGGGCGGTATCGCAGCTTCAGGAACGAAACCTCGATGCCTTCTCCGGTATGCCCGTTCAGATTACCCGCACCTTTGCCGAGAAGCTTCTCGTTCCTATAGTCTACCTGCCCATCGTGTTTGTCCCGCTACTCATCTTCAACCGCCGGCGGCCAAGACGTCCGGCGTTTGGAGTGGGGCAGTTCTTTGTATTTCGGAAGGAGTGCTTCTTTCAGTTGGGCGGCATGCATCGGGTAAAGAGTAAAATCACCAAGGACCTCGCAATGAGTAGCCTCCTCAAACGCGAGGGATACCGTTTCCAATTCCTGGACACGCGGGGACACGTGAGTTGCCGGATGTATGGCAGTTTTCGCGAAGTGATCAATGGCTTTACCAAGAACATGTACGATCTCGCGGGGATCGCGCCGGCGTTCACGGCGATTGGTGCGCCAGTCATTCCGGTTCTCTTCACGATTCCCAGCATCGGTCTCCTTGCGGTGGTTACCGCCGCGGTCCTCGTTCCCGGCGGAGCAATCAACTGGCTCCTGGTCGCGGCAGTTTTGACCTTCTTTGTCGCGTGGGGAATACACCTCATCTATCAAAAGCAGTCGTTCTGGAGCGTTTTCCTCGCACCTGTCTTCTTTGCCGTTCTATCTGTTCTCATCTACTATGGTCTGGGCCGATATTTGAGGGGAAGGAGACCGGTTTGGAAGTCACGAAAGGTCGCCCGGTCGGGGAGTTGAGGATGAGCCGGACGCCTTCGGAGCCCGGCGTTCGGATGGTTCCGGCATGACGTGCGTGTTTAACTCAGGTCCCGGCAAAAGTCATCCTGGTTCCCCGCGGTTCGGTGAAGCTACCGAGCACTACCGCGGATCTCACGTTTCAAGAGAGTGTGCGATTTCTGAAATACAAAGTTATTCTTTCCCAGCGGGACATGCAAATTCGCATCTCCGACACCAGTCTGTGACGAGGATTGGAGAACCTTCAGAATCCTTTTTCCCGCTTTCGATGGGGTGGTCTCGATTGGATTCGAGCCGATTCATACAGGCACGCCTAATATACTTCCCCTGGTCGAGCGCATTTTCAGGACAAGTCTGCAGACAGGGCATGGAGCAGAGGTGGCAGGGATCGAAGTTCTCCAGTGGACCGTTGGAAGG